>NZ_JBFUGE010000556.1:0-3962 GCF_056403075.1 Ideonella sp. P3_A4
GTATAGCACGGGTTTTTTTGTTGTCTCAACTTTCGTTGTGCGATGCACCCAATCAATCGATCGCAGCAGCGCGCTGGTCGTAGTTGTGGGCGTGCTCCTCATGCCCTTCTTCGCGGGCGATCGCGGCCAGGCAACGCAGGGCCTGACGGCGCACCGGTGAAGGCAGGCTGGAAGAAGAGGCCGTCTGCTCGAGCGGGCGGCGGGCCTTGCCCCAGAGCTGGCGATCGGCGAAGGCCATGCCGGCCGCGGCGACGAGTGCGGGCTCGTGGCCATGCACCGCGAGGGCCGATTCGATGCGCGGCAACCAGTCGCTCCCGACACCCGGCGCGCAGTCGATCAACGCCAGCGCGAGTTCGCGGCGAGCGTCCGGGCCGGCGGTGGCGATAGCGTCCCACGAGGGCTGCAGCCAGGTGCGGCCTTGGGCCGCGTGGCCCATGGACTGTGCACGCCGTGCGGCACGGGCAACGACGAATGCATCGCGACGGTCGTCGGCGTCGAGGTTCGCCCAGACGCGGCGCAGCTGGTCCAGATCGAAAGCCTGCTCGATCGCTTCGATGGCCAAAGAACGCAGCAGCGACTGTGCGGCCGGCGCCGAGAAGCCCTGGTGCTTGGCCAGCAGGCGCGCGGTCTGCAATGCGTCCAAGGGCCGCCGTTGCTGGCGCGCAGCCTGCAGCTTCAAGCGCAGCGCTTGGGTGCGGCGGGCCACACCGGGCGGCAACTCGGCCAGCAGGGCCAGGCCACGTTCGGCGTCGCGGTCTTCCAGCGCCCATTCGGCGCTCAACAGTTGCAGCCCATCGAACGCGGTGCTGCTGCCGATGCGGCCCCGCACCAGCGCCAGGGCCGTGTTGACATGCTCGTCGCGGGCCTTCTTGTCTTGCAGCCGGTGCAGGCCCGAGGCCGCCACCATCTCGGCCAGCACAGTGAACTGCAGATCACCACGCAAGCCGCTGCTCAGCGCTTGCAGGTCGAGTGCCCGTTRCGCGGCACGCTGGGCGCGCGCATAGCGCGCGGCGAACAACTCGGCCAGCGCCTCGCGCAGCGCAGTGCCTGCGGCGCGCTCGCGCTTTTGCTCGCGCCACTCGCGCGCACGCGTCGGCAGGCTCAGCAGCGACTGGGCGGCTTGCAGGCCAGCGAAGACGATGAAGACCAATGCCAGCAGCAGCAGCAGGAACAGGTTGAGTGAGAAGTCGACCCGCACGGTGCCGTAGAACACCGACACCAGCGCATCGTTGCGGCCCAGCACCGTGGCGGTGACGACCGCCGCGGTGAACAACAACACCAGCCAGATGACCGAGCGCATGCAGCCTTCGCCCTTTGCTAGCGACCAGCCGAAGCTGCGGCCAGCGCGGCCAGGGTCTCGTCGGGCCGCGGCAGGTTGACCTGGCGGGTCTGCGAGGCCACCTGGCGCAGCAGCTCGGCGGTCGTGGTCACACGGCGCGAGCTGCGGTCGAAGTAATGCTCCAGCGAGGCCTGGGCCTGGGACAGGTCGCCCTGGGCCTGGTCGAACTGGCGAGACAACAAGGCCAGCCGCGCATTCAGCAGGCGCAGCTTCAGGTTTTCGCGCAGGAAGTAGGCCTGCTCAGGCGCGACCAGCATCGCCTCGGGCTGGTCGATGCGCGTCACGCGCACCAGCGAACGCACTTCGGCCCAGGTTTCTGTGGCCACACGCTGCCAGGCCTGGTCGAGCAGGCCAAGCCAGTCTTCTGCCTGGCGCCGCACGGCAGACGCTGATGGGTCACGCGTTGGTGCCGACGCAGGAACGGGCGCCGCCACGGCCACCTTGCGCTCGGGGTTCACCAGCATCGGCAGTTCGTCGATCTGGCGCACCGCTTCGTCGAGCTTGATCGACAGGCTGGGCACATCGGCCACGGTGACGGCACGCACGCGGTCCAGATCGCGCGCAACAGCGCGACGCACCCGCTCGAGCCGCGGCTGGTTGTAGCGCGCGAGCCGTTCGTCGGCCTGGCGCAGCACGGCCACCATGGGCTCGGCGCTGCCGGTGATGGCCGACTGCTGCTGCGCGACACGCAAACCGGCCTCGACGTCGGCCAGCACGTTTTCATCGCGCGAGCGTGACAACGACTGGATCAGCTCTTCGACTTGCGTGCGCTGCAGCGCCGATTCCGCCACTCGGGCCTCGACCAGCGCCAACTTGGCGGCCACATCAGCCGCGGCGTCATGGGCCTGGCGGGCCAGCAGGCGCGCTTCGGTCGACTGGTCCTGGCTGCTTTGCTGGCGTCGCACCAGCTCTTGTTCGAGCGATTTGACGCGCTGCTGCGTGCTCCACACCAGCGAGAGGCTGGCGACACTGAGCACGGTCAGCGCCAATGCGCCCAGCGGCCACATCAGGCTGCGCGCGGGCGACATCGCCGGGCTTGCCGGGCTGACCACGGCTGCCGGGGCAGGTGCCGCAGACACCGGTTCAGCGGCGGCGGGCGCCGGGGAAGACGAGGGCAATTCAGGGGCGTTCACGGTGTGCGCGGGATTGTATCGACGGGCCTTGTTCACCACAGGGGCGCGCGGCTTCCGCGCCACAGTGTTGCGCCGCCAGGAAGCAAGGGGTTGTCAGTGGAAGCAACGGCGCGACGCCGCCGCCCGCGATCCGACAAATCTAGGCACGCAGCGTGCCTAGGGCCTGCGCTACCGCTTCAGGCGAAGGCTTCAGCTCGATCACCCGGCCAAACCCCAATTCGCGTGCTCGCTCAGCAATGCGCGGGTGCGACGCCATAGCTAATGCGACTGACCAGTCAGCGGCCGGCGCCAAGGCTTGCAGATGGTCGATCGACTCGGAACTGCTCAGCAGCCAGACAAAGGCCKCCGGCTGCGCCAAGGCGCGCGCCATCAGCGCCTGCTCTTCAGAATTCAAGCGTGGGGCGCCGCGGACATACGCCTGGACGAAGCCGACGCGGGCGCCCGCCGCCCGCAGCTGGGTGGCGAGCCAGTCACGCCCACCGTCGCCACGAACAATACCCACCCGTTGGCCGGTCCAGGCCCGCATCGGTTCGAGCACCGCCCACAAGGCTTCGGAGTCGAACTGCGCCGCGTCCTCTGGCGGCGCCACGATCAACTCAGCCGGCACCCCCGCCGCTCGCAGCACCGCCACAGTGCCAGGGCCGGTGGCCGCGGCCAGCGTGCCGTCGGGCCAGCGCCAGCCCGGCGGCAAGGCGTCGAACAAGCCGCTCGCGGCATTCGGGCTGACGAACATCACCAGCGCTGCCGGCTGAAACGGACCACCCGCGGCCAAAGCGGCGAACCACAAGCGCAGCGCCACCGGATCGGGCGCGGGGCCGATCTCGAGCAAGGGCAACAACTCGGCCTGCACACCCAAGGCGCGCAGCCGCTGCCGCCAGACCACGCCCTGGGCTCGCKGGCGCGTCACCAGCGCGCAGCGGGCCGGTGCGGTGTCGGGGCTCATCCGCCCAGCGGGGCCAGGTAGCGCGCAGCGCCGGATTCGCGCAGGCGCGTAGCGGCCTGCCGGCCCAGGGCCTCGGCCGCGTCGGTATCGGCCACCTCGGCTTGCACCTCGGCCTTCAGCAGCGGCAGCAAGTTGTTCTCGCCATCACCCAACGCCACCGCCAGGTGCAACTGGCCGGGCTCGGGCCAGGTGGCGTGAGCTGCCAGCGGCATCGAGCAGCTGCCGCCGAGCGAACGCGAGACGGCGCGTTCGGCGTGCGTGGCCAGCCAGGTGGGTTCATGGATCAGCCGCGCCAGGGCTTGCTGCAACGACTCGTCGTCTTCGCGGATCTCCAAGCCCAGCGCCCCCTGCCCGGCCGCCGGAATCATCTGCAAGACGTCGAACAGCGCGCGGATGCGGTTGGCCAAGCCCAGGCGCTTCAGGCCGGCAGCTGCCAGCACGATGGCGTCATAGCCGCCCTCGTCGAGCTTGCGCAACCGGGTGTCGAGGTTGCCACGCAGGGGCTCGATGCGCAGATCGGGCCGCAGCGCCTTCAATTGCACGACCC
>NZ_JBFUGE010000557.1:0-3959 GCF_056403075.1 Ideonella sp. P3_A4
GGCGAAACCGCCCCGCCCGTCGGAGCACAACGTTGACGGCAACACCACGCCAGGTGCTCACGTCGGTTCGAGGCCGCAACAACAACAGACGGGGTGGCGACAACAGCGCGCGCTAGGGCAATCGGCGTGCCGGCCATGCCTCAAAGCGATGCCGAAACCCGCTGTGCCCGCACCTGCCACTCGCCGCGCGTGAAGCGGCCCACATGCGCCAATGCGGCGCCGATCACCTGGTGCATGTCGTAGTAGCGGTACTCGGCCAGCCGGCCGCCGAAGTGAACCTTGCCGGCCCATTCGTCTTCGGCCATCGTGCGGTAGCGCTCGAAGCGCGCGCGGTTCAGCTCGGTGGCCACCGGGTAGTAAGGCTCACGACCCGGCCCATGGTCGGCCGGGTATTCGCGCGTGATCAGCGTGTGCTGCACGCCCGGCCGCCGGCCCGGGCTCGTCTTGTCGAAGTGTCGGTGCTCGAGGATGCGCGTCCACGGCACCTCGGCCTCGGTGTAGTTGACGACCGCGTTGCCCTGAAAGTCGGCCATCGGCAGCAACTCGCGCTCGAAGCGCAGCGAACGGTATTCGAGCGCGCCGTGGCAATGGTCGTAGAAAGCGTCGATCGCACCGGTGTAGATCACATGGTCGAAGCGCGAGATCCAGTGCCGCGCATCGGGCAGGAAGTCGATGCCGCATTGCACCGGCACACCTGACAGCAACCGGTCGAACAGGGCGTTGTAGCCGCCGACCGGGATGCCCTGGTGGCGGTCGTTGAAGTAGTTGTCGTCGAAGTCGAAGCGCACCGGGATGCGCTTGATGATCTCGGCCGGCAACTCGCTCGGGTGGCGCTTCCACTGCTTGCGGGTGTAGCCCTCGATGAACAGGCGGTACAGCGTCGGCCCGACGGTCGCCAGGCAATGCTCTTCCAGGTTCGCCGGCTGTTCGATCTCGACCCGCTCGCGCGCCACTGCTGCGCGCGCCTCGGCCGGCGTGCGCGCGCCGAAGACCTGGTACAGCGTGAACAGGTTGATCGGGAAGCTGTACAGCTGTCCGGCGTGGTTGACCTTGACCCGGTTGACGAAGCTGTTGAAGCGCGCGAAGCGGTTGACGTAGTCCCAGATGCGGTCGCTGTCGGTGTGGAAGATGTGCGCGCCGTGCACATGCTCGTGGCAGTCGGCTTCTTCGACATAGCGTGTCGCGCAGTTGCCGCCAGGCGCGTCGCGCTGCTCGATCACCAGCACCTGGTGGCCGGCGTCGTGCAACTCGCGGGCGCAGACCGCGCCGTACAAACCGGCGCCGACGATCAGGATGCGGGCACTCATGGTTGGCGCGGTGCAAGAGCCCGTGCAAGAGCCCGTTCAAGTGCAATAGGAGGGGCGGGCATCAACCGGCGATGCCCGCCCGCTGTATCGAGATGGCACGTTGCCCATCCCGGCCCAACGATCGTTCTCATCATGAAATCAGCCGCATCGACATCGCCTCGGCCACCGCGTGCGCTCGGTTGCGGGCGCCGAGCTTCTTCTGGATGCTGCGCAGGTGGTTCTTCACCGTCAGCGGGCTGATGCCCAGCATCACCGCGATCTGCGCGTTGGCCTTGGCCTCGCGCACGGCCGCCAGCACCTGCAGCTCTCGATCGGTCAGCGGCTTGGCGCCGCTGCCGTCGCCGCGACCACGTGGTCGCGCATCGGCCGAGCCGGGCCCACCACCGTAGACGCGCGACAAGGCGAAGCGCAGATAAGGCATCCACAGGTCGAGCGCGCAGCGTTCGATCTCCGGCGGCAACTCGTCGCCCCCTTGACGCAAGAAGGCCACCAGCACCTCTTCACCGTGGCTGCCCAGACCACGCAGTGCGTGCACCAGCGCGTGGTCGAAGCCGCTTTCGCTCAGCTGCAGCGCCGGGCCCAAAGCCGCGAACGCCGGAGAGCGCAGATCCACCCGCACGGCGCGTTCGCCGGCTTGCGACCAGGCTTCCGCCAGCGCGGTCCAGAAGCGCGCACCGGCATCGGACAACTCGGCTTCCAGGCCCTTGGGCAACGCCACGCAGTTCAGCACATGGGTCTGGCGGCCGCCATTGCGGCCAGCGTCGATCCGCATCAAGGCCAGGTCGTGCGGCAGGAAGCGGTAGAAGTGCAGCCGCAGCCAGACAAAGAACTGCTGCGGCGAGCCGACCTGATGCGCGGCCTCTGCGGCGCGCAAGAACGCGTCGCCGACATCCGGCGCGATGGACAGGGTGGACAGCATGGGTTGGCTCAAAGGACGGCGCAGCGTAGTGGCCTGGCGTGACAGTGCGATGGCAGTCGGCGTCGTTTTTTCGTGCCGGCCTGACGCGAAACCGTCACGGACCGCGGCCAAGATCGCGGCCGGCTTCAACTTCTTTCGATGCGCGCCCGCCGCCTCAGGCCCGCGCGCCGCTCCCGCGTGCGTCCGCCCCCTCGTCTGCCCTTTGTTTCCCCCTGGCACCACCACGCCGGGGCCGATCTGTATCGCCTGCAGGCGCTGGACCGTTCGATGCTCGGCGCGCCCACGCTGTACCTCGCGGCCAGTGACGGCGTGGCATGGCAGAACCCGCAAGGCCCGATCGATCTGCGCGCCGACGACTGGCTGGGCAGCGGCACGCTGCGCAACAGCTTCTACGTCGAACCGTGGGCGCGGCTCAGTTCAGTGCGCGAGCTGGCGCTGGTGATCGAAGCGCAAGGCAGCCTGCGGGTGCGCGTGATGTGCGCCTCGCTCGGCAAGCCGGCCCAGGTGCTGCGCGAGACCCGGCTCGAATCCGCCGAACGCGGCCGGTTGGTGCTGACCATCGGTGCGATCGACGCACTGCCGCAGAACAGCCGCCTGTTCTGGCATGTCGACGCGATCGACGGCGCGCGCATCCACGAAGCGGCTTGGTGCACCCGCACCCGCCCACGCGAATCAACCCGGCTCGCGGTGCTGATGCGCACCTTCGGCCGCACGCTGCACCTGCGCCAACAGTTGACGCGGCTTGCCGATGCGGCTGCCGGCGACGCCTTCCTCAGCGCCGCGCTGGCGCGCATGGATTTCTGGGTACTGGACGCCACAGCCGGCGCCGAAACCCTGTGGCAAGACGCCGCCGATCATGGCCTGAACTTGCGTGTGATCGCCGGCCCCAATCTGGGCGGCGGCGGCAATGCCAGCCACCTGATCCACCACTTCCTGGCCGCCTGCGATGCAGCGCCCAACGATGCGCCCGACGAGGTGCTGATCCTCGACGACGACGGCGTGTTGTCGATGGAGTCGATGGCGCGCTACCTGCTCAGTTGCACGCTGCGCACGCGCCAGCACATCACCAGCCTGCCCATCCTGATGAAGAGCCGCCCAGCCCAGGTGTGGGAAGACGGCGGCTTCTGGGGCCGGCTGAATTTCCATGAGCAAGGTGAGTTCGGGCGCCGGCGCAACCTGTCGCCGCATTTGTTGAAGCACGGGCTGTCGCTGGAGGGTTTCGAACACCTCGACGCCTTCGGCCCGCTGAACCACTGCGAGTACGCGACCTTCATCTTCTTCGGCCTGCCGACCGCGGTGCTGCGCCGCGTCGGGCTGCCGGCCGCCTTCTTCTTACGTGGCGACGACATCGAATACTCGCTGCGCGCACAGGCCGCGGGCGTGGAAGTGATCACCAACCCCAACCTCGCCGCCTGGCATGAACCGGGCCATTCGTATGGCCAGGAGTACATGGCCATCCTGCATGCCGTGCTGATCAACCTGACGCATTCGGAAGGCGACGCGGCCGACTTGTCGCGCTGGTTCGAACAGCGCCTGGCCGAGCACGGCTCGATCGGCGACCTCGATGGCATCGCGCTGTACCTGCGCGTGATCGACGCGCTGCTCGATACCGAGGGTTCGCTGCTGACGCCGCAGTTCGAGGCCCACTACCTGGCCGCGTTGCCGGCCTGCGGCACCGCGCCGATGGCCGCCCTGCCCGAGGCCGACCGCCAGCGGCTGGAGCGCGAGGCCAC
>NZ_JBFUGE010000558.1:0-3957 GCF_056403075.1 Ideonella sp. P3_A4
AGATCACACTGCACTTCCCGAGCTACTTCCCGGTGCTGCAGTACGGCAGCCACCGGCCGCTGCGCGAAAAGCTCTACACGGCCTACGTCACCCGCGCCAGCGAGCAAGGCCCGGCCGAGCTCGACAACTCGCCGGTGATGGCCGAGCTGCTGACGCTGCGCCAGGAAGAAGCGCAGCTTTTGGGCTATGCCAATTACGCCGAGGTATCGCTCGCACCCAAGATGGCTCGTACTCCGGCGGAAGTGATGGCCTTCCTGCGCGACCTAGCCACACGCGCGCGGGCCAGCGCTGAGCACGATCTGGCCGAGTTACGCGACTTCGCAGCTCGCGAGTTGGAGCTGGCCGACCTGCAATCCTGGGATGTCGCCTACGCCAGCGAGAAGCTGAAGGAGGCGCGTTACGCGTTCAGCGACCAGGAGGTCAAAACCTACTTCCCGCTGCCCAAGGTGCTGCAGGGCTTGTTCGGCATCATCGAAACGCTGTTCGAGGTCGCGATCCGCCCAGCCGACGCCCCGACCTGGAACGATTCGGTGCGTTTCTTCCGCATCGAGCGGGCCGGCACGCTGGTCGGCGAGTTCTACCTCGACCCGCACGCCCGCGCCGGCAAGCGCCCGGGCGCCTGGATGGACGACGCGCGCGAACGCTGGCTGCGCCCGGACACTGGCCACCTACAGACGCCGATCGCACATCTGGTGTGCAACTTCGCGGCCCCTATCGGCGACAAGCCGGCGCTGCTGACGCACGACGACGTCATAACGTTGTTCCATGAATTTGGCCATGGCCTGCACCACCTGCTGACCCGCGTCGACGACCTGGGCGTCTCGGGCATCGCCGGCGTCGAGTGGGACGCGGTCGAGCTGCCCAGCCAGTTCATGGAGAACTTCTGCTGGGAATGGGACGTCGCCAAACACCTGACCGCCCATGTAGAAACCGGCGAGCCGATGCCGCGCGAGCTGTTCGACAAGATGCTGGCAGCCAAGAATTTCCAGAGCGGCTTGCAGACGTTGCGCCAGGTCGAGTTCGGCCTGTTCGACATGCGGCTGCACACCGAGGCCGACGCACCGCAGCGCATCCAGGCGATCGCCGGCGAGGTGCGCGACGAAGTGGCCGTGATCAAGCCGCCGGCCTTTTCGCGCACCGCCCACACCTTCTCGCACATCTTCGCCGGCGGCTATTCCGCGGGTTATTACTCGTACAAGTGGGCTGAGGTGTTGTCCGCCGATGCCTTCAGTGCGTTTGAGGAAGAAGGCGTGCTCAGTGCAGCCACCGGCCGACGCTACCGCAGCGAGATCCTCGAAGTGGGTGGCAGCCGGCCGGCGCTCGAAAGCTTCAAGGCCTTCCGTGGCCGCGAGCCGACCATTGACGCTTTGTTGCGTCATCAGGGCATCGCCGCCTGAGTTCTTCCGCTAGATTGCTGTCTGCATCAAAAGGGTTCGACCGCCATGACCACCACTCGCCTCCCGCTCGCCCGTTCGCTGGGGCTGGTTGCCGCCGCGCTGACGCTCGCTTCGATGACCTTGCCCGCCCACGCGGTCTACAAGATCGTCGGGCCGGACGGCAAGGTGACCTACTCCGACACGCCGCCGCCGACCGGTGGATCAGCGAAGGTGYAAGCCGTCTCGGTCGGCTCTGGCGGCGGTGCGCCGAATCTGAGCGGCTTGCCTGCAGAGCTGCGCCAGGCCGCGACCAAGTATCCCGTCACGCTGTACTCCACCGCCAGTTGCCGCCCTTGCGATGCGGGCCGCCAACTGCTGCAGCAACGCGGCGTGCCCTTTGCCGAAAAAGTGGTGGGCAGCACCTCTGCCGACACCACCGCACTGCAAAGCCTGACGGGCACGACCACGCTGCCGGTGCTRGCCATCGGCCAGCAGCAGCTCAAAGGCGTGACCGCCAGTGAATGGAACAGCTACCTGGACGCAGCCGGCTACCCGAACGAATCGAAGCTTCCGCCCAGCTACCGCGCCCCGGCGTCGACACCGTTGATCCAGCCAGCCGCGGCTCCAACAGCGGCTGACGCCGCACCAGCGACGCCTGCCGAAACGTCGACCACCGAGCGCCCGGCCAGCGGCCCGAACATCCGCTTCTAGAGCCAACCCGTCAAGCCTGCGGCCGCACGATGCGCGCCGCGGGCATCTGGGCGGCCAGCACCAGCGACCCCATCAGCCACAGTGGCGCGGCCGGCACGGTGGCCGCCGCCAAGGCGCCAAAGCTGACTGGCATCACGATGGTGGCCGCGTTGGTGGCCAGCATGCGCAGCCCCAGCGCCTGGCCATGGCGATCGCCCGGCGTCACCTGGTGCAGCATCGCCAGAATCATCGGTTGCACCGAACCCAGCGCCAGCCCCAGCAGCGCCGAGCCCAGCATCATCCCGGCGGCGCCCGGCAGCCAGTAGTAGGCGGCACAAGTCACCGTGGCCAACGCCATGGCCCCGCGCAGCGCCCGCTTCTCGTCCAGGTGATCGGCCCAGCGCGAGATCGCCAGTCGCACGATCGTGGCGGCCACCGCGAACGAACCGAGGATCAGGCCAATGCTGGAAGCGCTCAAGCCGCGTGCGTGACCCAGCACCGGTACTGCAAAACTGTGGGCGTCCCAACAGGACGACAGCGCCAGGTTCACCAGCAGCAGATGACGCAAGGGCGCCAGTCGCAGCAGGCTCAGCGCACCGCGCGGGCGGCCGCGGCTGTCTTCGTCGGGTTTCCAGATCGGGTTCGGCGCGCCCTTCGGCACTCGCTGCCCCAGCCACCACGCCAACAACGGCAGCACCGCGGCGAAGACAAAGCCCGCGCGGAAACCGACGTGGTCGATCAGCAGGCCGACGACCACTGGCGCCAGCGCGTTGGACAGCGCCGGGCCCAGCGCGATCCAGCTGAACACGCGCTTCAGGTCGCTGGCGTCGCGTGCCATCAGGCCGGCTTCACGCTGGATGCCCACGGCAGCCACCGCCACAGCACCGCCGGTCGCCAGCGCGGCGACCGCCAACGCCACCGGGTGCTGGGTCAGCACCGCCACCAGCGAGCCAGCCAAACCCATGGCCATGCCAACGCTCAAGGGGCGATGCAGGCCGTGGCGATCGGCCAGCCGGCCAGCCCAAAGCGACAGGCCGATCGGCGCCACCGCGAACAGCGACAGCAGCACGCCGACGATCCACTCAGGGTAGCCGCGGTCCAGCACCAACAGGCTGGCGGTGACGCGCGTGGCCGCCATGCTGGCGTGCACGCAGATCAGCGAGCCGATCACCGCCGGCAAGGCGGCACGCAGGTTGGACGCCGGCGGCGCGTCGCCGGCGCTCAAACCTCGCCCTCGGCGCCGGCGTCTTCTTCAGCCAGGTTGCCGAGCAAGGCCTGTGCCCGTCCGTCGGGCAAGGTCTCCACGGTCTTGAGCTTGCGGGCCATCATGCGGGTGCGGGTCTCGGCAAATTCGATCTGGTTGCTGGCCTCGTCGAGCTTCTTCTTCGTCTTCGCGAGCACGTCGCCAAACTTCTGGAACTCGCTCTTGACGGCGCCCAGCACCTCCCACACCTCGGCGCTGCGTTTCTCCAGCGCCAACGTGCGAAAGCCCATCTGCAGGCTGCTCAACGTGGCCAGCAGCGTGGTCGGGCCGGCCAGCGTGATGCGGTGGTCCCGCTGCAGGCTTTCAACCAGGCCCGGACGGCGCAGCGCCTCGGCGTACAGCCCTTCTGTCGGCACGAAGAGGATGCCGAAGTCGGTGGTGTGCGGCGCTGCGATGTACTTTTCGCGAATCGTCTTCGCCTCTTGCCGCAGGCGCGCCTCGATGGCCTTGGCAGCGATCTCGGCCGCGATGGGATCGGCGCGATCCTGCGCGTCSAGCAGGCGCTCGTAGTCTTCTCGCGGGAACTTGGCGTCGATCGGCAACCACAGCGGTGCGCCATCGTCACGCCGGCCCGGCAGGCGGACGGCGAACTCCACGCGCGCATTGCTGCCCGGCACCGTCTCGACG
>NZ_JBFUGE010000559.1:0-3946 GCF_056403075.1 Ideonella sp. P3_A4
CACGATCATCACCATCTGGTCGAATCTCAATGGCAGTTGTCTGCGGGACAGGGCGCCAGAACAAGGGGACAGCCGAGGCAACACGATGCGAATCCTGCTGGTGGAAGACGACCCTGCGCTCAGCCTGGGCGTGGCGCGCGGCCTGGAGCGTGWGGGCTGGCAGGTCGATGTGCTGCACGACGGCGAGCAGGCCATGTCCGAAGGCGTGATGGGCCAATACGACCTGGGCATCCTCGACCTCGGCCTGCCGCGGCGCGACGGCATGGAGGTGCTGCGCCACTGGCGTGCCAAGGGCATCCGCATGCCGGTGCTGCTGCTGACCGCGCGCGACGAGCTGAGCGACCGCGTGCAGGGCCTGGACGCCGGCGCCGACGACTACCTCGTCAAGCCCTTCGACCTGCCCGAGCTGCTGGCCCGCATCCGCGCCTTGAAGCGCCGCGCGCAGGGCCGCATCGACGAGGTGCTGCAGCTGGGCGAGTTGAAGCTCGACATCGCCCACCGCGAGTTGACGCACCACGGCCAACGTATCTCTCTGAGCCCACGCGAACTGGCGCTGACCGAGTTGCTGATGCAGAAAGCCGGCCGCGTGGTGCCCAAGGATTCGATCGTCGCCCGCATGTCCAGCTGGGAGGCCGATTTCAGCGAGAACTCGGTCGAGGTCTACATCCACCGCCTTCGCAAGCGCTTTGCCGATCTGGGCGTGGTGATCCGCACCGTGCGAGGCTTCGGTTATGTGATGGAGGCTGCCACGGCTGGCGGCACACCCGGCGACACCGCCGGCGGCGATGACCCGAGCTGAGCCGCCCGCTCACGGCCCCAGCGTTCGCCGCGCACTGCTGCGGCCGTTGCTGTGGAGCTGGGGCATCGGCCTGCTGGCCGCGGTGATCGGCGCCTACTGGTTGGCCCGCACCAGCGCCAACCTGGCCTTCGACCGCGGCCTGCAAGACGAAGCCAGCGCGCTGGCCGCCAAGGTCACCTGGTCCGACCGCGGGCCGCTGCTGGACCTGTCGCGCCAGGCGATGGAGCTGGTGACCTGGGACCGCGACGACCGCAACGGCTTCCTGATGGTCGACGTGGAAGGCAACCCGCTGGCCGGCGACGCCCACGTGCCGGTGCCCGCAGCGAAGCTGCGCAAGGCCAGTTTCTCGCAGCCGCGGCTGTTCGATGCCGAGTACGACGCCGAGCCGGTGCGCGGTGCCGTCTTTTCGATCAGCTCACCGATGCTCGACCGCTCGGTTTCGGTGGTCGTGGTCGAGACCAAGAACAAGCGCGCGGTGCTGATGCGCGACCTGCAGCTGTCGATCGTGCTGCCCGCGCTGGCGCTCGGTGCGGTGACCTTCGCAATGATCGGCTGGGGCATTCGTCGCGGCCTGCAGCCGCTGCGCGACGTGGCCACCGACGTGGCCTTGCGCGACTCGCAGGACTGGCGGCCGCTGCCGATGCAGAACGTGCCGCGCGAAGCGGTGCCGTTGATCGAGCGCATCAACAGCCTGCTGGCAGACGTGGAGCAATCGATCCAGCTGCAGCGCCGTTTCGTGGCCGATGCAGCGCACCAGCTGCGCACGCCGGTGGCCGGCATCCGCGTGCTGGCCCAGAACCTGGCGCAGGAGTTGTCGGCGCAGTCCTCCGGCTTGCCGGCTGACGAGACCGCCTGGCGCCCGCTGCTGGCGCAGCTGGAGCGTTCGACCGACCGGTTGTCGCGCCTGATCGGCCAGTTGCTGAGCCTGGCTCGGTCAGAAACGGCGCTGTCGGTCGACGGCGAGCACCAGACGATGGACGTGGTGCCGTTGTTGCGCGAATCGGCCGAGCCGCTGGTGCTACAGGCTCTGCGCCAGGGCCGCAGCATCGGTCTGGAAGCGCCGGACGAGCCCGTTCCGGCGCGCGCCCACCCGTTGTGGCTGGGCGAGGTGGTCAACAACCTGCTGGACAACGCACTGCGCTACGGCGGCCCGAAGGTGACCTTGCGCGTCACGCCGCGCCCCGAGGGCGGTGCCGAGGTGGTGGTCGAAGACGACGGCCCCGGCGTGCCGCAGGCGCAACTGCCGAACCTGTTCGAGCCGTTCTGGCGCGGGGAACGTGCCGACCTGCGCAACGACGGCGGCACCGGCCTGGGCCTGACGATCGCCCGCGAGGTGGTCCTGCGCCTGGGCGGGCAGATTGAAGCGCAATCCAGGCCCGATTTCGAGGGCCTGCGCTTCACCATCCGGCTTGGGGCCTGACTCGGCGCCCTGCGCCTCAGGCGCAGCGGGTCAATGGAACAGCGGCCCGCTCAGCTTGGTCCCGGCCTTCAGCCCGCGCTTGGCGAACCAGCCCACGTTCATCTCCAGCACGTAGCGCACCGGCTTGGTCGAGCAGTGCGACTCGTCGCTCAGCGGCTTCATGTCTTCGATGTTGACGATGCTGCCGTCGTCGGCCACAAAGGCGGCCGACAGCGGGATCAGCGTGTTGCGCATCCAGAAACACTGGGTGGCCGGGTCTTCGAAGACGAAGATCATGCCCTCGTGACCGGCCATTTCCTTGCGGAACATCAGGCCGATCTGCCGCTGGTCGGCCGTCTTGGCCACCTGGGCGACGATGTTGTGCATGCCGGCGTGCAGCGTCACGGTGGGCAGGTCTTGCGGCTGGCCGGCGTTCTGGGCGTAGGCGGTGCCGCCCACGGCGAGGGCCAGCATGAAGGCGCCCGTGGCGCAGGCAGAGCGAAACTTGGTCAAGGTCATGTCAAGGCTCGTGAGGTGTCGATGGATTATCGAACGCGGCCGGGCCCGTGCCGCTGACACGCCGCCGCAACAAAGCGGGCGCCGCCCGGCCTCACCGCGTAGACCTGCCGGCTCCGGGGTGGTCAGCGAAGTGACAGGCAGCGTGAACTAGAATTTCAGGTTCCGAAAACCCCTTTCACAAACAGCGACGCGCGGAGCAAAGCGACATGTACCAGCACATCAAGGTGCCCGAGGCAGGGCAGAAGATCACCGTGAATGCGGACTTCTCGCTCAACGTCCCGAACAACCCGATCATTCCGTACATCGAGGGTGACGGCACCGGCTTCGACATCACGCCGGTGATGATCAAGGTGGTGGACGCTGCGGTTGCCAAGGCCTATGGCGGCAAGAAGCAGATCCACTGGATGGAGATCTACGCCGGCGAGAAGTCGACCAAGGTCTATGGCCCGGACGTGTGGCTGCCGGAAGAATCGCTGGCCGCGCTGCGCGAGTACGTCGTCTCGATCAAGGGCCCGCTGACCACGCCGGTCGGCGGCGGCATCCGCTCGCTGAACGTGGCGCTGCGCCAGGAGCTGGACCTGTACGTCTGCCTGCGCCCGGTGCAGTACTTCGCTGGCGTGCCTTCGCCGGTGAAAGAGCCGCACAAGATCGACATGGTGATCTTCCGCGAGAACTCGGAAGACATCTACGCCGGCATCGAGTGGGAAGCCGAGAGCGAGAAGGCCAAGAAGGTCATCAAGTTCCTGGTCGAGGAAATGGGCGTCAAGAAGATCCGTTTCCCCGACACGTCGGGCATCGGCGTCAARCCGGTCTCGCGCGAAGGCACCGAGCGCCTGGTGCGCAAGGCACTGCAGTACGCGATCGACAACGACAAACCCAGTGTCACGATCGTGCACAAGGGCAACATCATGAAGTACACCGAAGGTGGCTTCCGTGACTGGGCCTACGCGCTGGCGCAGAAGGAGTTCGGCGCCGAGCTGATCGACGGCGGCCCGTGGTGCAAGTTCAAGAACCCGAAGTCCGGCAAGGACATCGTCGTCAAGGACTCGATCGCCGACGCCTTCCTGCAACAGATCCTGCTGCGCCCGGCCGAGTATTCGGTGATCGCGACGCTGAACCTGAACGGTGACTACATCTCCGACGCGCTGGCCGCRCAAGTCGGCGGCATCGGCATCGCCCCGGGCGCCAACATGTCGGATTCGATTGCCTGCTTCGAAGCCACCCACGGC
>NZ_JBFUGE010000560.1:0-3929 GCF_056403075.1 Ideonella sp. P3_A4
AGTGCAGTGTGATCTTGTGGCCCGGCTGGCCGTCTTTCTCGGCCGCGGCGCGCATGCCTTCCAGCACGTCGGCCGGTACACCGGCCAGCTCATCCGCARTGGCGTAGTGGGCGAAGGCGTCGGTCGAGTCCAGCACGTGGTTGGAATAGGCCTGCGACAGCTCGGCCATGCGGTCCTGGATCTGCGCAAAGCGCGTCTTGGCTTCGCCCTTCAGGTCGGCGCCACCGAGCTTGAAATCGCGCAGCCAGTGGCTCAGGGCCTGACGGCGCGGCGCGCTCAAGGTGGCAGCGCTGGGGCTGACGGCGACGGCCTTGTACTTGGCGTACAGCCGCTCGTCGCTGCCCTGGCGCGTGTAGAACTCAGTCACGCGGGCCAGGTTTTCGGCGTGGGCGGCGCGCAATTCGGGCGTGTCGGCCACATGGCTCAGGTGGCCGACAGCGCCCCAGGCACGTGCCAGCCGCTCGGTGGCCACCGCCAGCACAGCGGACATCGCGTCGAAGTCAGCCGGCACCTCGGGCCCGACCACGCGTTCGAGCGCGGCATTGGCCCCAGCCAGCAGTTCATCGATCGCGGGCGTCACATGCTCGGGGCGGATCGCGTCGAAGGCGATCGGGCGGTCGAACTGGAGCAGCGGGTTGGTGGTGGTCATGGCAGGTCCTGGGACTGATCCGGAAGAGACTCAAATGCCGGCGCGGCGTTCCGCAGCCTCGATGGTATTCACCAACAGCATCGTGATGGTCATCGGGCCGACGCCGCCGGGCACCGGGGTGATCCAGCTGGCCACTTCGCTGACGCCGGCAAAGTCGACATCGCCGCAGAGCTTGCCTTCGTCGTTGCGGTTCATGCCGACGTCGATCACCACTGCGCCGGGCTTGACCATGTCGGCCGTCAGCACGTTGCGCTTGCCGACCGCGGCGACCACGATGTCGGCCTGACGGGTGTGGAGGGCGAGGTCGGGCGTGGCGCTGTGGCAGATCGTCACGGTGGCGTTGGCGGCCAGCAGCAGCATTGCCATCGGTTTGCCGACGATGTTGGAGCGGCCGATCACCACCGCGTGCTTGCCGCGCGGGTTGACGCCGATCGATTCCAGCATCTTCATGCAGCCGTACGGCGTGCAGGGCCTGAAGCCGGGCTGGCCAACCATCAACGCGCCGGCTGAGGCGACGTGGAAACCATCGACATCTTTCTCGGGCGAAATCGCCTCGATGACCTTGTGCGAATCGATGTGGGCGGGAAGCGGCAGCTGGACCAGGATGCCATGGATGGCGGGGTCTTCATTCAGCGCGTCGATGCGCGCCAGCAGCTCGGCTTCGGTCAGCGCGGCGTCGTACTTCTCGAGCACCGAATGCAGTCCGTTGTCGGCACAGGCCTTGACCTTGTTGCGCACGTAGACCGCGCTGGCCGGGTTCTCGCCCACCAGCACGACCGCCAAGCCGGGCGTGACACCGCGCGCGACGAGCGCGGCGGCGCGCTGGGCCACCTCGGTGCGGAGTTGCTTGGACAGGGCGTTGCCATCGATCAGTTGAGCGGTCATGGGATGAGTCCTCGACTAGAAGCAGAAGCGCAAACGGGGCCCTTGGGCCCCGTCATTTGAGTTGGTGTCGGCTTGAAGAAGTTCAGGCCTTGTGCGTGGCGCCGAGAGCGATTTTCAGCAGGTCGGCCACCGTGTTGGCATTCAGCTTTTCCATGATGTTGGCGCGGTGCGCCTCCACCGTCTTGATGCTGATGCCCAGGTCGTCGGCGATCTGCTTGTTCAGGCGGCCGGCGACGATGCGCTCGAGCACTTGGGCTTCGCGGGTCGTCAGGCGCGACAGCAACGCGTCGCGGCTGGCCTGTTCCTGGTATTGCGAGAAGGCGACGCGGGCCTGGTCAAGCATGCGCTCGACCAGCACCACCAGCTCTTCTTCCTTGAAAGGCTTTTCGATGAAGTCCATCGCGCCCTTCTTCATCGTCGTGACCGCCATCGGTACGTCGCCATGGCCAGTGATGAAGACGACCGGCAGCGGGCTCTTGCGCTCGAGCAGACGGTCTTGCAGTTCCAGCCCGCTCATGCCGTCCATGCGGATGTCGGCGATCAGGCAGGCCACCTCGCGGGGGTCGAAGCGCGAGAGAAATGATTCGGCGGAATCAAAACACTTGACCCGGTAATCCTTGCCCTCAAGCAGCCACTGGAGGGAATCTCGAACCGCCTCGTCGTCGTCGACCACGTAGACGGTACCCTTTTTCGGAATCAGGCTCATGAGGCGGAGGCGTTCGGGTTCGACGCTGCAGCCACATCCGGCACGTCCGGCACGGGTTGGGCTTCAGCGCGTTGGGTCAGATCAACCGGCAGGGTAAACGCGAAGCGGCACCCTGTAACGGACCCTGCATTGTAGAGGTTCTGGGCCCGGATCCGGCCCCGGTGAGACTCAACGATTGAACGACAAAGTGACAGGCCGATGCCCATGCCTTCGGCCTTTGTCGAGAAGAAAGCTTCGTACAGGCGGGCCAGCACGTCCTCCCTCATGCCGGGGCCCATGTCGGTCACACTGAACTCGATCACGCCACCTTCCTCGGGCGTGTGGCGCGGCACGACGCGCAACTCGATGTGGCGGCGCGAGTTCTGCATCTTGGCGCTGTCGATGGCCTCGGCGGCGTTCTTCAACAGGTTCAGCAGCACTTGCTCGATCAGGATCGGGTCCACGTGGAGCATCGGCAAGCGCTGTGCCACGTAGGTGTGGATGTTGACCTTGCGCCGGCGCAGCTCGATGCCGGCGAGTTCCACCGCGTCTTCGACGATGTCGCGCGCGTGGGCTGGTTGGCGTTGCGGCTCGCTGCGCTTCACGAACGAGCGGATGCGGTGGATGATCTGGCCGGCCCGCTCGGCCTGACGGCCGGTCTTTTGCAGGACGGCGATCAGGTCTTCGGTGCCGATCGAGCCGGCGCGCACGCGGCTGACCATGCCGTTGCAGTAGTTGTTGATGGCGGCCAGCGGCTGGTTCAGTTCATGCGCGACGGACGAGGCCATCTCGCCCATCGTGATCAGCCGGCTCGTGACCTGGGCTTTCTCGGCCTGCTGCTGCGCTTGCTCTTCGACCCGGCGGCGGGCCGTGATGTCGGTCGCGATCAGCATCTGCGCGAGGCGGCCGTCGGTCCACTGCAGGTAGCGGGCTCGCACGTCGAACCACATCTGCAGCGACTCGACGAACACCTCGCGCGGCTGAGCGCCGGTTTCGGTCAGCGGCTGGGTTGGCAGGCCGGACAGGCCGTCGACCTCTTCGTCCGGCTCGGGCAGGTAGGGCGCGCCATTCGAGCTGTTGGCCAGGATCGCGTGGCCACGCGCATCGGCGCCGAACCACAGCCGATACGAGCGGTTGGCGAACAGCAGCTCGCTGTGCTGCACCGACAGCACCGAGACCGCCGCGTCCAGCCCCTCCAGCACCGTGGTGAAGCGCTCGTGCGAGGCCGAGAGCTGGTCGCGGATGCGCTTGGCTTCGGTGATGTTGGTGATCGAGGTCATCCAGCCGGTCTGCTGGCCCTTGGGGTCGATCAGCGGCGAGACGTACATGCGCGCGTCGAAGAGGGACCCGTCCTTGCGCATGACCTTGACCTCGATCCCGCCAACCGGGCTGCGGCCCTGCAGCTCCTGCTGCAGCAGGCGGGTGTTTTCTTCGATCCGGTCCGGCGGCCAGTAAGGGAAGGGCGGGTAGCGGCCGATCAGGTCCGCCTCGGCGAAGCCGGTCATCGCGCAGAAGGCCGGGTTRACGTAGGTGACGCGGCCGTCCTTGTCCATCGCCCGCATGCCGGTCAGCATGGAGTTTTCCATCGCCCGGCGGAAGTTGGTCTCCTGCACCAGCGCGTGCTGGATCTGCGAACGCCGCCGCATGTGGCGCCAGGTACCGAGCAGCATCCACACCGTCAACACCGACAGCGCGACGACCATCCAGAAC
>NZ_JBFUGE010000561.1:0-3928 GCF_056403075.1 Ideonella sp. P3_A4
GTGTGGATTAATCATTGCGTAGTGCTGGAGCAAAGCTCCAAAAGAATAGGATGCTGAACAGAACAGGCATAAACCAAAGTTCCCCTAATAGCGTCAACGCCGGCAGGGCAACAGCAGCAATCAGAACGCTAATGATCACTCGGGGAAGGATTCGTTTCCACCGGGCTGGCTCCGGGTGACTTACGGCTGTAGTGACGTCGTTTTGTGCCCGCAATGCTTCAGAGCTTTCGCTGTCGTCAAGGTTGAAGCCACAGTACCAACAGAAAGTTTCACTCGATCTGTCGCCAAGATCTCCGGAGCAGTTGGGGCAACGCAGAGCGCTCATGATTGACGGCTAACGTTCGACGTAAGGGGCCTGCCGCAGGCAGGTCCCCTTGACGGAGGGGTTAGGCACCGGAGATGCACCAACCGYGATGRACTTKCCKTGCAAGGCAGACGGRCCCGAGGAAGCYGGAGATGCTACTCGGCTGACCGSAGCCTGGCTATGCAGCACCGAGGCTGCGGCTGCTTCAGTTTGGCCCGCCCGCTGAGACGGCAGAACCGACCCAGTAGCACCTCCCACCCCAAGCTCCGGCCGTGACCGTAGGCACTGTTGAACCGTGACGTAGCGCCAAGGCTTCAATTTCTTGACCAACTTGGCAGGCGGAAGGCCGAAGTGACCMCCGACAGAGCGCTGGCCGCCGAAGGACGGACAGCCCACGCTGACGCTGAAGCGAGCACGCCTCTCCCATGAGCACAAAGCATCGAGGCCGGGGCCTTGTGAAGCTGGCATTGGCAGAAGACGCTCCAATTGAATTGGACCCTAAACACGGCTGTGGGCCTAACGTTCGACGTAAGGGGCGGCTTGCGGCTAGCCGCAAGACGTCCCCTTGACGGAGGGGTTAGCCCTCTGGTTCACGAGCAGTCCCACCCCAGCAGGACCGCCTCGCAGTGGAGGCACTTGAACTTGTAAAAAACTTGGTCGCCGCGTGGCTGATAKCCCTTCGTTGTGAGCAGCCAGTCGCTTTCACCCAGACCGTATTCCTTCTGCCAAGCCAGCTTAGTTCCTTCGCTGGCATTTGCCACSTCCTCAACCGACGCGTCACCCAAGAAGGCACAGGCATCTCCGCAATGGGCAAGCCACTGTTCTTGTTGCCATGAAGAGAACGCGGGAGTTCGTAGGTGTACCTCTTGAACAATTAGTTCGGGTACACGGGCYTGAAGCAGCGGATGGTCATCGGCAAAGGAAGCCCCTAATTTTCTAGCGGCAGAACCGTCGGCGATGCACCATGSACAAAGAGATTCGTGAAGTTCRGCTTCTCCGTACACGGGCCCCATGTACACAAAGCCTCGTTGTTCGCCACAGCAGGCRCAGCGAACGGCACTTGGCTTGACTGCGCCAGTAACCAACGGGTCGGGGTGATAACGGAAGGRCGGCAGTTCGGGTCGCATAGAGGGYTAACGTTCGACGTAAGGGGCGACCGCAAGTGGGCGAAGCCCGCTTGTGGACGTCCCCTTGACGGAGGGGTTAGGCCTGGCGCCAGCGGCGAACTGCAACAAGAGCTGCGCCCCCGACAAGAATGACCAACAAGCTCACATAGTAGTTGACGAAGATTAGGCTGGACGCACCACAGGCAAAACCAGCGCCCAGATAAAGAGATGGCTCGGCTTTTGATTGAGCTCGAAGCGACAACAAGACTGACGCCAGTGCGAGAGTGACGCCCAAGAAGACGAGCACAGCCATGGCCTTCGAATCGTTGAGCGATAGCAAACCTGGCGTCGTAATCGCATCCGAGACCTCGGCGCTCGGCTTTGCGATGAGGCCAATTGAATCGGCTGCCATCAAGACGTAGTTGCCGAACGCGCCGCGGAGGCTCTCAAAGTGGCGCCAAGCCGCAAGAACCACCAGTGCCAGACCACCAGTGGCGAGCGACAACGGGCCGAGGGCGATGCGTGATTTCACGATGGGCCTAACGTTCGACGTAAGGGGCTGGCCGCAGGCCAGTCCCCTTGACGGAGGGGTTAGGCACCGGGGATACACCAACCGTGATGGACTTGCCATGCAAGGCAGACGGACCCGAGGAACTTGGAGATGCTACTCGGCCGACCGAAGCTTGGYTATGCAGCACCGGGACTGGAGCTGCTTCGGTTTGGCCAGCCAGCCAAGGCGGCAGAACCRACCCAGTGGCAGCKCCCACCACAAGCTCCGGCCGTGACCGYAGGCACTGTTGAGCCGTGACGTAGCGCCAAGGCTTCAATCTCTGGACCAACTTGGCAGGCGGAAGGCTGAAGCGACCACCGACCGTGCGCTGGCCGCCGAAGGACGGACAGCCMACGCCRACGCTGAAGCRWGCACGCCTCTYCCATGAGCACAARGCATCGAGACCGAGGCCTTGAGAAACTGGCATTGGCAGAAGASGCTTCAAGTGAACTGGACCTTCARCCCGGCTGWGGGCCTAACGTTCGACGTAAGGGGCGGCCCGCTTGCGGGATGTCCCCTTGACGGAGTGGTTAGACCTCACTTGGGCCCCCCGAGAAGTAGCTTCTTTGCCGCCTCAAGAGCGAACTCACGCGCCTCTTTTGAGGCGACAACAGCTTTCAGGATGCCAAGAGTCTTTGCGCTGGCTTTCCTGAACCAGATGCCCCTTGGAAGCCTATCGAGGTCTGCTTTTAGGGCCGCAATCTCTTCGTTGGCTTGAGTGAGTCTGCGTTCGCCCTCGGTTGTGCGCTCGGACAGTCGGGAAAGCTCAGCGGCCAAGTCGTCCAGCCGCACGCGAAGCGACGCGGCTTGCTCTGACGTGAAATGGGCGTGTTCGTCTTCGACATGCGAACGAAACTTCGCTTCCATTGACTCTCGAAAGGCTTCGAATTCGTCGAGAACTGGGTGACCGGTTCGATACTCTTCCTCAATTCGTTCAGTCCATTGGTGAAGGGCTACGAGGCACTCTTCAAGCTCGTCCCACTCGTAGGAGTCCTCGACGAGAAAATGGTCACTTGGACATTCAAGCGTCCTGTATCCGACTGGCTCGTACCTCATTAGGGTGAATGTGAATTCAGGTCGGGGGATGAACTCCACCACAAGCTCGACATCGCCTCCTTCTGGATAGGCAACTGCGAAGTTGGCCGCGGAGAAGTAGCAATTTTCCAGCACCCGTGTAAAGCGTGCCTTGGTCTTTGCGCGTAGTGTGGACATGATGTCGAGTGTATTGAGGTCTAACGTTCGAGGTAAGGGGCGGCTTGCGGCCTGCCGCAAGACGTCCCCTTGACCGAGGGGTTGGGCATCGGCCGTTGGGGTGCAGGCTTGGGCGAACGAGGTGCTGTGGCGACTTGCCTTTGCGACCGGCGAGTGAAGCTGGGGCTGACACTCATGAGGAAACCCGGTGATGCCTGTGAAAGCCCAAAGTTTGCCTGCATTTTTTTCCGACAGCCACCGGTAGACCTTCCCTGTGCCAACATTGTTGGGTTCAGGTTTTGGCAGAGATATTTGCCGGAACCTTCGTCGCCTTCCCAGTGGCAGAGATTCTCGACCGAGCGCTCCGCATGGCCACACATTGGCACAACGCCTCCTGCGACTTGACCACGAAGCTCAAGGCTTGCCGGGCAGTGATTGCATTTGGCCTGGCTGCCACAACGCTCGGGCCGCTTGCTCAGAGGAGGGAGAGTGATGCTCAACGTTCGACGTAAGGGGCGGCTTGCGGCTTGCCGCAAGACGTCCCTTTGACGGAGGGGTTAGGCCGAGGCCCGCTGTGAGCAACGATCCTGCTCACTGTCCCTGAGGCGGCTGCCACAGCTCGACCTTGTTTCCCTCTGGATCAATGACCCAGGCAAACTTCCCATACTCGGATTCATCAATCTTTTCGAGCACGTTGCAGCCTTCTTCCTTCAAGACCTTGACCAAAGCGTGAAGGTCTTCTACTCGGTAATTGACCATGAAGGAGGCAGAGCTTGG
>NZ_JBFUGE010000562.1:0-3917 GCF_056403075.1 Ideonella sp. P3_A4
GTGCGCACCTGGTTCATGTCCAGCGTCGCGTCGACACTGGCCATCGCCTGGCCGGCACCGAAGGCCTTGTCCAGCACGGCATTGGCCTTCTGGACGAGGTACTGCTCGATCTCGCGCTTCACGTCAACTCGAGCCGAAGAGGCCACGCCCGAGGCCGAATCATCACCATCGCTCGTCAAGGCCACGCCCTGGCTGTTGATGATCGTGACGTCCTTGCTCTCCACGCCCGGGACGGCTGCCGCCACCAACCGCTGGATGCCTCGGACCTGGTCACGACGAAGGGCCCGGCCCTGGCGCAAGGTGAGCGTGATCGAGGCCTTGGTGCGGCCTTGCTCCCGCTTGAACAGGCCTTCTTCGGGGAAGGCCAGGTGCACGCGCGCCGACTCGACCTCGGCCAGCGACAGGATGGTGCGCGTCAGCTCGCCCTGCAGGGCGCGCTGGTAGTTCACCTTCTGCGCAAATTCGGTCATGCCGAAGTCAGCGTTGTTGAACAGCTCGAACCCCACCGCACCCTGCAGCGGAAGGTCCTTGCCCATCAGCTTCAGACGAGTCTGGTGCACCGTGGCGCGGTCGACGAGGATCGTCGTTCCGTCTTCGCCAAGGCGATATGGCACCTTCATCTGATCCAACTCACGGGTCAGCGACGCTGCATCCTGCGCCGACAGTCGCGAGAACAGGACTTCGTACTCGGTGTGCAACGCCCAGTAACCGAGCACGACGGTCGCGATGACGATCACCACGACGCCGATGCCCAGGCCCCAACGCGCCGCAAGGCCCAATTCATCCCACCAAGCTTTCAATGACATTCTTTTCCTCGACGATCCCTAGCAACGCTACAAAAGTCTGCAGCGAGCGTCAGACCTGCATCCGCATCATTTCCTGGTAAGACTCCAGCAGCCGGTTGCGCACCTGCAGCATCAGCTGGAACGACAGGCGGGACTGCTCCATCTTGAGCATCACCTGGTGAAGGTTGTCGACATCGCCGGCCGCCAGGCGCTGCATGTCGACCTGGCTGTCGAGCAACGCCCCGTTGACCTGGTCCAAGCCCTGCGTGACCATCTCCGAGAAGCCTGCGCCCTGCGCAGCGTTGGTCGACGTCGCGGGCGAACCGGCGACACCCAGCGAAACGGGTTCCACCGAAGGCAGGGCCGCCACGGGAGCGAGGAAATCAGGCAGACTCATTGTGCTCCTCCGATGTCCAGGGCCTTCAGCACCATCGTGCGGCTCATGTTCATGGCCGCGACGTTCGCTTCATAGGCGCGCATGGCATTCATCATCGTCATCATCTCGGCGGTGTGATCGACAGCTGGGTAGCTGACGAATCCCTTCTCGTCGGCCAGCGGATGGCCCGGTTCAAGGACCTGCCGCGGCGCGTTGGCTGTCGGCTCAACGATGACCGTCGGCACCTTCATCCACTGATCGAATTGCGAGGCGAAGTCGGCCGTGCCCGACCGCGCCACGACGTGCATCGGACGGTAGCCCTCGCCGTTGGCACCCAGCGCAACGTTGGCGTTGGCTAGGTTCAACGCGGCCACGTCGACGCGCAGCCGCTCAACGTCCATGCCCAGTGCCGAAATGGCGAACGAACTTGGATATCCCATCATCACTCTCCTGCCGGACTCAACGCTTGCCGTCGCTCACGGCGCTTGCCAAGATCGACAGGTGCCGGTTCATGGCCTTCATGAGCGCCTGGTAGTGGGCGCCGTTCTGCGCCATGGCCGCCATCTCGCTGTCCAGTCGCACCGCGCCGTCGGCCGAGAGAGTGACCTGGGGTTCGAGGCGCGGCGACAGGCTCGCGCCACCGACTGGGCCGGCGGCGTCGAGCGCCATGCTGAAACTCACGCGTTGCGCCTGAAAGCCAACGGTGTTGGCGTTGGCGATGTTGTTGGCGATGACTTGCTGCCGGATCACGGCGGCGTCAAGGGCCGTCGACAGTGCCGGAAGCGTGACGGCTTCGATGTTGGAGGTGTTCATGGGTGGATGCCTTGAAAAGACTTCTGAGCTATTGAACGATCAGTTCGGCGTGCAACGCCCCCGCGGCCTTGACGGCCCGGAGAATGGAAATGATGTCGCGCGTGTTGGTGCGCATGCGGGCCAGCGCCTGCACCAAATCCGCCACGGTGTTGCCGCCGGCCACGAAGGCGGCGCCCTGGCCTTCGGCGACGTCCATCTGGCTGTTGGTAACGACGGCCGTCTTCACGCCGCTGGGCGCTCCGCCCAGCACGTTGGGTTGCGACACCGACGTCTCTGTAGTGATGGAGACCTTGAGGTCGCCATGCGACACGGCCACCCGCTGGATGCGAACGTCACCGCCGGCGACCACCGTGCCGGTGCGCTCGTTGATCACCACCTTCGCGCGACGATCCGGCTCGACCCACACGTTCTCTACGCGCGCCAGGAAGTTCACCGGCCGAGCCCGATCTTCATCCGGAATGCGGATGTCGATGCCCGAAGCGTCACGCGCATCGGCAACCGATACACCGACCGCTTGGTTGATGGCCGTGGCCACCCTCATCGCCGTGGTGTAGTCCGGGCTGCTCAGTACGAAGGTCACTTGGGTGGTGGGCCCCTCGGCGCGCGGCATGCCGACTTCGACGGTAGCCCCGCCGGGCACCGAGCCCACGGTCGGATGGTTCTTCTGCACGACGTTGCCGTTGGCGTCGTAGCGGTAGCCGCCCACGGCAAGTGCGCCTTGCGCGAGTGCATAGGTTCGACCGTTGGCGGCGCGCATCGGCGTCATCAGCAGCGAGCCGCCCACCAGGCTGCGCGCATCACCGCTGGAGGTGACCGTCACATCCAGCGTGTCGCCTTCGCGTGCCAGCACCGGCAGCGAAGCCGTGACCATCACCACGGCGACGTTGCGGCTCTGAAGTTGGTCCGCCGGGATCGACTGGCTGAACTGCGACAGCATGTTCGACAGCGCCTGCCGGGTCGCGCGATTCGACGGCGAATCGCCGGTGCCCGCGAGACCCGTCACCAGGCCATAGCCCACGAGCGCGTTGTCGCGCCAGCCCTGGATACGGCCGAGATCCTTGACGCGGATGGCCGCCTCATTGACCGCGGCGCTGGCAGTTGTGCCGACGAATGCGGCGGTAAGCAACACCAGGGCCTGCAATCCGCCGAGGAAATTTCGCATTCTCATCATCATCAGAATCCCAGGAGATCGACCAGTTGACGCCACCAGGCGGGCTTCTGGCGGTCGGCAAGGTGCCCTTCACCCACGTAGGTGATGTCGGCATCGGCGACGCGCGTCGACAGCACCACGTTCGATTCGGAAACGTCTTCCGGGCGAACCCGTCCCGTGATGCCGATGCGTTGCCGCTCGTCGTTGATCGTCAGTTGCTGTTCGCCGGAAATCAGTAAGTCGCCATTCGGCAGCACATCCCGAATGGATACCGTCAGCTGGGCCATCAGCCGGCCGGCGCGCTGTGTCTGGCCGCCGCCGTCGAAGTCGCCTCCGACGCTGGCGTTGGCCGCCGCCGCCTTGACACGCGGATAGGTCACCGACAGGTCGACGCCGAGACCGTTGTGCCGCTGCGTTCCAGTGTCTGCATTGGCCGTGGCCATCGCGTTCTCGACCACCTGGATCGTCAGCACGTCGCCCACGCGATGTGCCTTGTGGTCGGCTGTCAGCGACTTGAACGTCGACTCGTCATACAGGCTTTGCGCCCGGACAGGCTGGTGGAGCAGCCCACCGAACACCCCTGCGGCAACCAGCACCCAAGTTCCGACGAACTTCATTTCACCAACTCCACTTGTCCAGCCGCCATGACCCGCGCGAGAACGAGCGACTGGCTCGCCGAAATGCGCACTTGAATGTTCTTCCCGAGCTCCCCGTCCTGAAGCGCGCTGGCGATCGCCTGCACTTCGACGGCTCCGATGCGATGCACGACCTGCACGACATCGCCGCGCGACAC
>NZ_JBFUGE010000563.1:0-3917 GCF_056403075.1 Ideonella sp. P3_A4
AGCAACAGCAGCAGGGTGCCTTCGTTGACCTTGTCACCCAGGCCGATCTTCAACTCCTTCACCACGCCGCCGTGCGTTGAAGGAATCTCCATCGAGGCCTTGTCACTTTCGACCGTGACCAGGCTCTGTTCGGGCTTGACCGTGTCGCCGGGTTTGACCAGCAGCTCGATGACGGCCACGTCCTTGAAGTCCCCGATGTCGGGGACTTTCACTTCAACCAATGCCATGTGCGTTGTCTCCTGCCGCTCAGGCGTAGAGCGGGTTGATCTTGTTCGCGTTGATGCCGTACTTGGCAATCGCTTCGGCGACCTTGGCGGCCGGCAGGCTGCCTTCGTCGGCCAGCGTCTTCAACGCGGCGACCACAATGTAATGGCGGTTGACCTCGAAGTGCTCACGCAGCTTGGAACGGAAGTCGCTGCGGCCAAAGCCGTCGGTGCCCAGCACCTTGTAGGTCCGCCCCTTCGGGATGAAGGCGCGGATCTGCTCGGCATAGTTCTTCATGTAGTCGGTCGATGCGATCACCGGCCCGGCGTGCGGGTTCAGTTGCTCGGTCACGAAAGGCACGCGCGGCTTGTCGGTCGGGTGCAGCAGGTTCCAGCGCTCGCAGTCCTGGCCGTCGCGGGTCAGCTCGTTGAAGCTCGGGCAGCTCCACACATTGGCGGCCACGCCCCAGTCGGCTTCGAGCAGCTTCTTGGCGGCGATCGACTCGCGCAGGATCGTGCCGGAGCCCAGCAGGTTGACGCGCGGGGTCTTCTTCGCGCCCTCTTCCAGCAGGTACATGCCCTTGATGATCTGCTCTTCGGTACCGGCCTTCAGGCCAGGCATCGGGTAGTTCTCGTTCAGCAGGGTGATGTAGTAGAAGACGTTCTCTTGCTTCTCGACCATGCGCTTCAGGCCGTGCTGCATGATCACGCCCACTTCGTGCGCGAAGGTCGGGTCGTAGCTGACGCAGTTCGGGATCGTGCCGGCCAGGATGTGGCTGTGGCCGTCTTCGTGCTGCAGGCCTTCGCCGTTCAGCGTGGTGCGACCTGAGGTGCCGCCGAGCAGGAAGCCGCGGGCCTGCATGTCGCCCGCCGCCCACGCCATGTCGCCGATGCGCTGGAAGCCGAACATCGAGTAGTAGACGTAGAACGGGATCATGATCCGGTTGTTCGTCGAGTACGACGTGGCTGCCGCGATCCACGAACCCATGCCACCGGCTTCGTTGATGCCCTCTTGCAGGATCTGGYCGGCCACGTCTTCCTTGTAGTAGGAGACCTGGTCGCGATCCTGCGGCGTGTACTTCTGGCCGTCGGGGTTGTAGATGCCGATCTGGCGGAACAAACCTTCCATGCCGAAGGTGCGCGCCTCGTCGACGAGGATCGGCACGGTGCGGGGCCCCAGTTGCTTGTCACGCAGCAAGGTGGTCAGGAAGCGCACGTAGGCCTGCGTCGTCGAGATCTCGCGGCCTTCGGCGGTCGGGTCTAGCACCGACTGGAAGGTGGCCAGATCAGGCACCGGCATGCTCTCTTCGGCCTTGCTGCGGCGCTGCGGCAGGTACCCGCCCAGGGCCTTGCGCCGCTCGTGCAGGTAGCGCATTTCCGGCGTGTCTTCGGCCGGCTTGTAGAACGGGATCTTCGCCAGCTCGCTGTCTGGGATGGGGATGTTGAAGCGGTCGCGGARGGCCTTGATGTCTTCGTCGGTCAGCTTCTTGGCCTGGTGGGCGATGTTCTTGCCCTCGCCGGCCTTGCYCATGCCGAAGCCCTTGACGGTCTTGATCAGCATCACCGTCGGCTGGCCCTTGGTGTTGACGGCCTTGTGGTACGCGGCGTAGACCTTCTTCGGGTCGTGGCCGCCACGGTTCAGGCGCCAGATGTCGTCGTCGCTCATCTTTGCGACCATCTCCAGCAGCTTGGGGTGGCGGCCGAAGAAGTTCTTGCGCACGAAGGCACCGTCGTTGGCCTTCATCGCCTGGTAGTCGCCGTCCAGCGTGTCCATCATGACCTTCTTCAGCAGGCCGTCCTTGTCGCGCGCCAGCAGCGGGTCCCAGTACGAGCCCCAGATCAGCTTGATGACGTTCCAGCCGGCACCGCGGAACTCGCCTTCCAGCTCCTGGATGATCTTGCCGTTGCCGCGCACCGGGCCGTCCAGGCGCTGCAGGTTGCAGTTGACGATGAAGATCAGGTTGTCGAGCTTCTCGCGCGCGGCCAGGCCGATCGCGCCCAGGCTTTCCGGCTCGTCCATCTCGCCGTCGCCGCAGAAGACCCAGACCTTGCGCTTGCTGGTGTCGGCAATGCCGCGGGCGTGCAGGTACTTGAGGAACCGCGCCTGATAGATCGCCATCAAGGGCCCGAGGCCCATCGAGACTGTCGGGAACTGCCAGAAGTCGGGCATCAGCTTCGGATGCGGGTAGCTCGACAGACCCTTGCCGTCGACCTCTTGCCGGAAGTTCAGCAGCTGTTCTTCGCTGATGCGGCCTTCCATGAAGGCACGGGCGTAGATGCCGGGGGCCGAGTGGCCCTGGATGTAGAGCAGGTCGCCGCCATGGTCGGGCGTGTCGGCATGCCAGAAATGGTTGAAGCCGGCGCCGAACATCGTGGCGACCGAGGCGAACGAGGAGATGTGGCCGCCCAGGTCACCGCCGTCTTCGGGGTGCAGGCGGTTGGCCTTGACGACCATCGCCATCGCGTTCCAGCGCATGTAGGCGCGCAGGCGTTCTTCGATTTCCACGTTGCCCAGGCATTGGGCTTCGTCTTCCGGCTCGATCGTGTTCACGTAGCCCGTGGTGGCCGAGAACGGCTGGTCCACGCCGTGCTGGCGGGCATGTTCCAGCAACTGTTCGAGCAGGAAATGGCCACGATCGCGGCCTTCCGTGTCGATGACGGCCGACAGGGCGTCGAGCCATTCGCGGGTTTCCTGTGCGTCCGCATCGTTGGCGGCGGCGCCCAGGAAAGGTTCAGGCAGGGCGGACATCTTTGTCTCCTCGTGGATGGCCAAAACGGGCCGGCTTCGTGGTCGGCGCGAAGTTTCGCACAGCCCGATTGGATTTTCAAATGGTGGCTGCGCGTTTCATATTGTGGTGTCTACGTAGACCACCGGTTCAGGCGATTGGCACGATTGGCCACGCGGCGTTTCGGCATGGCAAATGCAGCCCCCGATAATCGCGCCAATGGCTCTGGCACGCGAACCGCTCAAACCTTCCCCGTCGCGCCTGCAGCGCTTGTTCGGCCGCTGGTGGCGACAGCAATCGCCAGCGCGGCAAGACCGCTTCGCGACCATCGGCCCGCTGGTGTCGGTGCTGATGTTCCTGGCCGCGATCACCGCGGCCTTCTGGTACCTGCGCAACGAGGAAATCGACCGCGCCACCGACGCGCTGCGCCGCGACACCGAGGTCGCCCAACAGCAGATCCGCCTGCACCTGATCGAAAACCAGGAGCAACTCGTGCGCATCGCACGCGAGCTGGTCACCAAGGACATCGACACCGCCGAGTTCCTGGGCCAGGCCGGTGCCTTCCAGCGAGAACGGCCCGAGGTGCGCCACTTCACCTGGGTCAACGCGCAGCGGCGCGTGCGTGCCAGCCAGGCGGTGCTGAGCTTCCACCCGGAAGAAGGCAGCGGCACCATCACGGCCGACCCATCCCTGCCGGCCGAAGGCCGCCGCAGCGAGGCCGAGTACGCCTTCATCGCCGCGCGTGACACCCGCCAGCCGGTCTATTCGCGCCCCTTCACCGATGCCAGTGGGCTGGCCGTGTTCCAGGTCCAGATCCCGCTGATCGACCGCAGCAATTTCGCCGGCACGCTGATCGTCGAGTACTCGGTCGAGGCGCTGGTGCGCTTCTTCGTGCCAACCGAGGTGACGCGTCGCCATCTGGTCAGCGTGCTGGGGCCGGACAGCCGCGTGCTGGTCAGCACAGTGTCGTCAATGCCTGGCCAACCGG
>NZ_JBFUGE010000564.1:0-3915 GCF_056403075.1 Ideonella sp. P3_A4
GGCTGGTGATGCGCGCATCGGTGCCGGAGCCCACCGTGGCCTTGATCACCCGGCCCGCGGTGTCGTAGTCGTACTGGGTGCTGGTGCCCTCGAAGTTGGTGGTCTTGAGCACCTGGCCGTCGAGCATGTAGTACCAATACTCGCGGCGATCGTCGGGCAACAGCGTATCCCACGAATCGCGAGGGATCTTCGTCAACAGCGAGTCGAAGTCGGCGGCCCAGTCCGGCGGCGTGGTCGTGAGCTTGTCCGAATAGCGCGTGCGGTTGCGCAGCTGGCCACGGTTGTTGTACGAGTTGCGGGTGATGTAGCCCTCGGCATCGACATGGCCCTTGAGCATGCCGCGGCCGTCGTAGTAGAAGGTCTCCAGTTGGTCCCGCAGGGGGTCGTCGGCTGGCAGTACCTCGGTGAGGCGGCCGCCACCAGCGCGCTCGTTCTCGGGCACCTGGTTCGCATAGCGGCGCGTGCGCACCAACTGGCCTGCCGAGTTGTAGGTGTTCAGCGTGATGTAGCCTTCGCCGTCCAGCGTGGCCGTCAGCTTGCCTTCGGAGTCGTAGAAGTAGCGTTCGCTGCGGTCGGCCGCGGCGCCGGCTTCTACCGCGTCGCTGGCCAGTTGGGCCTTGACGTAGGCCACCGAGGGGGCGCTCGTGGCCGTGATTGCCACCGAGTAGCGGATCGTGCGCACCTGGCGTCCGGTACCGTCGTAGTCGTGTTGCGTGACCGCGCCCGCATCGCCGATCTCGTAGACCAGGCGGCCCGCATCGTCGAAGACGTTCCAGCTTTGCAGGTCCAGGTTGTCGCTGGCGGGGCGAACGGTGCTCAGCGTCACTGCCGGCTTGAGGGTTCCCGTGGCCTGGTCGATCACCCTGTTCAGGTCGATCGCATTGGAATAGGTGTAGCTGCGCGTGGCGCGGCCGGCCTTGTCGTAGGTGATCTCGGTCAGGCGACCTTGGTAGGCGGGCGGCGTGCCCGTGCTGCCGATCGTGCCGAGAGTCTCGATGTGGCCGACTTGCCGGCCGGCTTCGTCGTACAGGTAGAAGTGGCGCGCACCGGTGGCCGACTTGTCGGCCAGCGCCTCGGTGGTCATCAGCAGCCGGCCCGCGGCGTCGTAGGTGTACAGCGTGCTGCCGGAGCTGCCGGCGCCCACCACGCTGACCAGCCGGCCCGCCTTGTCGTACACCGAGGTGGTGGTCGCCGTGGTCTGCGTGTTCTTCAGCGTCACCGTCTGGGTGGCGTCGCTGTAGGTCGTGGTGGTCAGCACGCCGTGCGGATCTTGTACCGTCAGCAGGCGGCCCAGGCCGTCGTAGCTGTAGGTCGAGGTCGCGTTGCCGGCTTCGTCGTCGGGGCTGCTGCTGGGCGTGATCGTCTGCAGCAGGCGTCCGGCCTGGTCATAGATGAAGGTGGTGCGGCGTGTGTCCACGCCTGCGCCGTTGGAGTCGACGCTGAGGTACTTGTCCTCGTAGTTCAGCAGGCCGCGCACGTCGTAGGTGTAGTCGGTGCGGACCGTCGACGTCAGGTGCCCCTGGTCCTTCACGCTGGTGACCCACGCATCCAGCTGCGCCAGCGTGGCCGTGCCCGAGGTGTATACGTCGTTGGTGTAGCTGATCTGCGTTTGCAGCTCGCCGTAGACCGTGTACCGGTACTCCGTGACCCGCCCGGCGGGCGTGATCGCATAGCGCAGCAGCCGCGGGTTCCATTCGGCGTAGACGTAGCGCGTGGTCTCTTCGGGCAGCACGCGGTCGCTGAAGCGCAGCTTGGTGATCGACGCGCCGGTGTGCTTGAAGCTGGTGTCGACGTACATCGGCAGGGTGCTCGCTGCCGTGGTTTCGAGCAGCGGATCGCCGCCGTTCTGCAGATACTGGATCTTGTTGCCGTTGAGCCTGATCTCGAACTTGTCGCTGGTGCTGTAGGTGCCCGGGGTCGCCAGCAGGTTGGTGCTGGTGCTGACGCCATCGACCACCCGGATCTCGCGGATCTGGAACTGGTTCGTCCCGAAGAAGTAGAAGGCGTGGTCGACGCTGCTGAAGCTGGCACTGCTGGCCGGGTCGCTGTTCAGCCCGACAAAGAACTCCTTGCTGTACTGACCGGCCGAGAAGCTCAGGTTGGCGGTTCCCACATAGCCCACCTGGCTGCGCACCGAGGTGTCCCACACGCCGTTGACGCCACCGTTCTTGGTGACGGTGTCATTGGCGATGCTCACGCCGAAGTTGCGGGCGGCCCCCATCACCGTGGTCAAGCCCAGCTTGCCGAACTGCAGCGAGTTGATGACCGCGCTGGACGAGGCGATGGTGCTGTCCAGGTACAGCGTCGGGGCGTCGGTCACCGCCACCTCGCGCAGCAGGAAGGTGCCGCGCAGATACTGCAGCTTGCCGGTGGACTTGTTGTAGACGACCTTGAGTGTGTCGGTGGCCGAGTACTTGGGCGTCAGGCCGTTGTCCAGGTTGAACGCGACGGCGTCGCCGCTCTCATAGCCCGAGAGCGTGCCGTCGCTGTGGCAATAGATCGCGTAGTCGATCGCACCGAAGCTGTCGCTGGCCGCCGGATCTCTCGCCAGCCCCACCATGAACGACGCGTTGTCCTGGCCAGCCTTGAAGCTGACCATCGCGCCGTCGGAGAAGCCTGTCAGGCTGCGCACGGACGCGTCCCACGCGCCGTTCGTGCCGCTCGTCTTGGTCACCGTGCCGCTGCCCGACACCGCCGCGTTGGACTCGGCCAGCAGCGGGGTGGTGCCGCTGGATGTGCCGAAGCTCAGGCTGCCGATCTTTCCGCCGCTGTCCCGGAAGCTCGAATCCAGGTAGAGGGGGTTGGTGATGGTGACGTTGTCGATCGTGTGGACCGGTGTGTCGTTCTTCAGGAACTGCACCTTGCCGGGACCACCGGACACGCCGGGGATGTAGGTCACCCGCAGGCGGTCGGTCGACTTGTACGTGCCGCCAGCGAAGGTCGTGTCCAGTTGCCCGTCACGGTAGATCCGCAGCGAGCCCGCTGTCGCGCCGTCGGCGGTATTAGCCATGCAATACCAGGCATAGTCGATCGACGTGTAGCTGTGATCCGTGGTCGGATCGGTTCCCAGGCCGACCATGAGCCCCTTGTCGATCTGCCCCGGAATGAAGCTCACGGTGGGGCCGTCGGCGGCGGCCAATCCGCCGCTGCTGCGCACCGATGAGTCCCATGACCCGTTGGCGCCGCCGGTCTTGACGACGTCACTGCCCACCATCGTGACGCCGCCTTGATCCAACAGCGCCGGTGCCGAGGCGCGAGTGCGCGTTTCAGTCAGCAGTTGGTTGGTCACTGCGTCGTAGGTGCGCTCGACCACATTGCCCAGCTGGTCGGTGACCTTGGTCTGGTTGCCACGGGTGTCGTACGCCATCGCGACGGTCTCGCCGTCGCCGTTCGTGATGGTCAGGACGTTGCCGTCGGCGTCGTAGGTGTAGCTCTGGGTGATGCCAGTGCCCGTGCCCAGCGCCGGGCTGGTCAGCTTGAGCAACTGGCCCTTGTTGGGACCGGAGGTGGTGACGTAGTCGTACACCCAGTTCTTGCCCATCGGGTCGGTCACCGTGGTGCGGCCGCTCGTGTAGGCGTAGGTGGTCGTCGACGTCGTCGAATCGGTCAACGTCTGCGTGACCGTCTCGACGCGCTTGGTGCCGTCTTGGAGGTAGGTGAACTCCAGCTTGCTGCCGTCGCTTTGCTTCAGCGTCTTGACGCAGCCGGTGACGGCGTCGTAGGCGTACTCGGTGGTGTAGACCTTGTTGTCGGCGGTGTCCTCAGGCGTCAGGTCGACCGTGACACTCTTCAGGCGGGTCTTGGCCACACCGTTGTCGGTGTAGCTCTCGTAGGCATAGGTGACCAGGTTGCGCTCGACGCCTGCCGCGGTCTTGGTGCGGATGCCGGTCAGCAGCTTCGGGTTGTTGACGTCGT
>NZ_JBFUGE010000565.1:0-3914 GCF_056403075.1 Ideonella sp. P3_A4
GCTTCGGCGTGCGCCTGGGCGACGACAGCGTGATCGACGTTTCCGGCGGGGCCTCGACCTCGCTGAAGGGTGCGGTCACCGGCGCCGCCGCCGGCGCGATCACGCTGCAGGATTTCACCGCGCTGAACGACGCCACCCACCCGACGCTGCAGCTGAACGGCGCGCTGCGCGGCTACTCGGCGCAATCGAGCAACGGCGCCACCAGCGGCGGCGGCTCGCTGACCTTGAAGACGGCCCGCATCGTCGTCTCGGACAACAGCGCCGATGCGCGCGACGACGCACTCAACCTCGGCAGCAACTTTTTCGACCAGGGCGGCTTCGGCAGCTTCGCGCTTGATGGCCGCGCGTCACTCGACATCGCCGAGGGCACGCGCATCGCCCCGGTGCAGGCGGTGCGCCAGGCCACCGTGCATTCGCGTGACGTCGCCTCGGCCGACACCGCCAGCGCCGCATTGGCCGACGGCGTGGCGTCCGGCCTGCGCCGCGCCGGCACCAACCTGAGCCTCGCTTCGTCAGGCGACACCAGTGGCGACGACAGCAGCGGCCGCACCGGCGTGCTGACGATCGGCGCCGGTGCCGACCTGCAGCTCGGCCCGCAAGCCACCGTCGACGTTCGCGCCGCGCACCGGCTGATGGACTTCGGCCGCATCGAGAGCCACGGCGGCAAGGTGTCGATGAGCTTGGCCGCCAACGGCAGCGACGAATCGAACCACCTGTGGCTCGGCGCCGGCAGCGTGATCGACGTCTCCGGCACCACGCTCTACACCCCCGACACGACCGACGGCCTGCTGCATGGCAGCGTGCTGGCCGGCGGTTCGATCAACCTCACGGTCGGCCGCGCCGCCGGCCACCTCGGCAGCCTGGTGCTGCAGGAAGGCGCGCGGCTCGATGCCAGCGGCACGGTCGGCACGCTCGACGTGACCGAGCGCTCGGCCACCGGCGTGCGGACCACGCGCCAGCAGGTGGCCAGCACCGGTGGCAGCGTCAGCATCGCCGGCAATGGCGACCTGTGGCTCGAAGGCACGGTCGACCTGCATGGCGGTAGCGCCAGCGTTACCGGCGGCGCCTTGAGCGTGCAGCAGATGGCCGGCCGCACCAGCTTCTCGGATGGCGACACCGGCGCCTACGATGCGCGCACCCTGAACCTCGTCGGCGCCGCACGCCACGAGACCGGCACGATGAACGCCGACGACCTCGCCGGCCCGACACAGCTCGGCGGCCGCGCGGTTGTCTCGACCGATTGGTTCAAGGCCTCCGGCGCGAGCGACCTGAAGCTCGCGACCGCCGGCGAGTTGCGCCTGTCGGAGAGCGTCGATCTGCAGGTCGCGCGCAACCTGCAGCTGGTGACGCGCGGCCTGTCGGCCGAACAAGGCACCCAGTCGCACTTGAGCGCCGGCAACCTGTGGCTGGGCACGAACCGGCAAGACATCCTCAACGGCAGCGGCGATCTGCAGACGCTGAGTGCCAGCACCGGCACTGCCAGCGTCGCGCTCGACTCGCGCAGTGGCATGGTGCTCGACGGCAGCATCACCACCCAAGGCATCGGCCAGCTGGCCTTGAACGCCGGCGGTGACATGCGACTGCAAAGCCGCGACAACCTCGTCAGCGGCCAATACGCCGGTGGGCTCGAGACGCAGGCCGACGTCACCTTCTCGGCCGCGCAGATCTACCCGGCCACCGACACCCGCTTCACGATCAATGCGCAGGGCCGCCGCGTGGCCTTCACCGGCGGCGATGCGAAGGCCGGCACCCCCCTGTCGGCCCACGGCAGCCTGATCGTCAACGCCGACACCATCGAGCAGGACGGCGTGCTGCGCGCGCCGATGGGCCACATCGAGCTGCACGCCAGCGAACAGCTGAACCTGGGCAGCGACAGCGTCACCTCGGTGTCGGCCAACGGCCTGCAGATCCTCTACGGCCAGGTCGATTCGGGCGGCGGCGGCTGGACCTCGCCGAGCGGCAGCTCGCTCGACACGCCGCCAGACAAGCAGGTGCTGCTCGACGGCGCGTCGGTCAGCACGGCCGAAGGCTCGATGGTCGATGTCAGCGGCGGCGGTGACCTGATCGGCACCGAGTTCATTCCCGGCAAGGGCGGCTCGACCGACATCCTCGCCGGCGGCAATGGCAGCTATGCGATCGTTCCGACGCGCGGTGGCGACCTCGCCCCCCACGACCCCGCCTACACCGCGGCGGAAGCAGCGCTGGGCAAGCAGATCGTCATCTCGCAACCGGTCAAGCTCGGCGATGGCAGTGTCTTGCAGCCGGGCCGCTACACGCTGATGCCGGCCCGCTAYGCGATGCTGGATGGCGCCTTCCTCGTCCGCACGGTGGCCGGCAGCCAAGGTCTGGCCGACGGCACCACAGTTGCGCGCACCGATGGCTCGGTCAACCTCGGCGCGCGGCTGGCCGACGCCGGCACCTCGTTCACCGATGCGCGCCCCGGCACGTGGCAGGTGATGAGCAAGGGCATCGCGCTGAAGTACAGCGAGATCCGCAGCACCAGCGCGACCAAGTTCTTCGCCGACAAGGCGGCCAAGGCCGGCGTTGCGGCGCCGCAGTTGCCGCGTGATGGCGGCAGCCTGGTGATCCAGGCCCAGCAGGCCGATCTGCAAGGCCAGGGCCTGTTCGCCGGCGGCAAGGATGCGCAAGGCAACACCGGCTCGGCCGGCAGCCTGGAGATCGTCGCCTCGGCGATCGAGGTCGATGCCACGCTGCCCGCCCCCAGCAACGATAACGTGCTGCACCTGAGCGCCGCGCAACTGAACCAGTACAGCGGCGGCACGGTAATCCTCGGCGGCAACACCGCCGGCGCGGCCGAAGGCGGCACCCAGCTCGACGTGAAGGCCCAATCGGTCGTGTTCGACCAGGGCGCCGATGCCTTGACGCTGTCCGGCCTGGTCGCAGTGGCCACGAACCAGATCGACGTGCGCGACGGCGCGGTCTTCACCCCCGGCGCCCACAGCGGCAGTGCCACGCCAGTCAACTACGTGGTCAGCGGCAACGGCGCCGCATTGCGCGTCGAAGCCTCCGCCGGAGCGGGCCTGACGCGCACCGGCACCAGCGCCGGCAGCACCGCCGCGCTGAATGTCGGCGAACACGCCGCCTTCAACACCGCCAAGGGCAGCCTGGTGCTCGACAGCAGCGGCGGCAGCCACATCGCCCACGACGCGGCGCTGCACGCCACCGACGCGCTGATTTCGGGCAATGCAATGGTCGTCGGCGCACGCGGCCCGGTCGGCGACAAGCTGACGCTGACGCCGGCGCAACTCGCGTCACTGGGCGCGGCCGATCACCTGACGCTGCGCGCCTACGAACGCATGAGCTTCGTCAGCGGCGCCTCACTGGGCACGGCCTCGCTCGACGCGCTGGTGCTCGACACGCCGGTGCTCGACGTGAACCAGGCCACCCAGGCCGCGCAGGTCACCGCCGGCTCGGTCACGCTGACCAACACCACCGGCAATGCGCCCGGCGTGCTGCCCGGCGGCGCCGGCACGCTGAACGTGCAGGCGACCACCGCACAGGGCGGCAGCGGCGAGCTGCGCCTGGGTGCCGGCCACGTGGCCGTCGCCGGTGCAGCGCAACTGAACCTCGTCGGCGACCGCGGCATCAGCCTCGTCGGCGATGGGCAACTGCTCGCCTCGAACAACGTGGCAATGCAGGGCCCGGCGATCACCGCGGCGGAAGCCGGCGCGTCGCACGAGATCAAGACCACCGGCCAGGTGCGCATCACCGGCACCGGCGCCACGCCGCAGCTCGAGCTGTTCGACGGTGGCGCCTTCAGCGTCGCCGCGCAATCGGTCGACATGAGCGGCCGCATCGTGATGCCCACAGGCCAGGTCACGCTGCAAGGTGACAACGGCGTGCACCTGTCGGCCGGCGCCCGCATCAACACCGCGGGCCGCTCGATCCAGCTC
>NZ_JBFUGE010000566.1:0-3911 GCF_056403075.1 Ideonella sp. P3_A4
CTACCAAGCGGGGCGACTCACCGGCGGCCGGGCGCAGCGTCCACTGCACGTCCGGGTGAGCTTTTCTCAACCGGTCCAGCCGCTCGGGCAGGTCTTTGCGCACGTGGCCGCCGGCACCCAGGAACAGTGGCAGCACCGCCACCTCGCGGCAACCAACCTGCACCAGCGCCTGGCCGGCTGCGTCCAGGTCTGGCGTCAGGAATTCGAGGTAGGCCAGCGACACGGCCAGGCCAGGTTGCAACGCTTGCACACGAGCGGCCACCTGCTCGAACGGCTGCGCCCAGCGTGCGTCGCGCGCCCCGTGGGCGAAGAGGATGAGGCCTTGCATGGCCTAACGGTACCTGACGAGCCAGGTGAACGCCGCCAAAGACATCAGCAGATACAACAAGCTCGGTAACGCGGAGGCGATCCAGGGCGTCCAGTCGCGCAGCAGGCCCAGGTGGCCGACCACGTTGTTCAGCAGCACGAAGCTGATGCCCAGCATGATGCCGCCGAAGACCCTCAGGCTGATGCCACCGGCGCGCGCGTGCAGGTAGGCAAAGGGCAGGGCCAATGCCACCATCACGATGCACGCCAATGGGTAGAAGGCGCGGCGCCAGAACTGCAGCTCATAGCGTTGCGCCGTCTGCTCTTGCAGCTCGAGGTGGCGGCTGTAACGCCACAGGTCGATGGTCGACATGCTGCGGATCGGCGAGATCGCCGCGGCGACCACGTTCTCTTGCAGCGTCGTCGGCCAGTCCAGCGAGTCGTAGTGCCTGGTCTGCAGCTGGGTTTGCTCGCCGCGCGGCCATTCGGCGACCTGCACATCCTGAAGGCGCCACACATCCTGACCCTCGGGCTTCTCGGACCGGGCAGTCGCCGCCTGCACGCGGCGCAGCAGCACGCCGTCGCTGTTGTGCTCGAAGATCCGGATGTCGCGCATCTGCCCGTCGGCCGTCGTGCCTTGTACGTTGATCGACAGGCTGCGTTCGTTGTCGCCGCTGCCCTGGTGCTCTTTCAGCCAGGCGCCGCTGCGGCCCAGCGCCTGGCCACCGCGAAAGCGCGCCTTCAGCGCGACCGCCTGCTGCTCGCCCAACGGCGCCACATACTCGCCCATCAAGAAAGTCAGCACGCCCATCACCACGCCCAGCGTCAGCAACAGCCGCAGCGCGCGGCCCGGGCCCAGGCCACCCGTGCGCAAGATGGTGAACTCGGACGATTGCGCGAGCCGCGCCATCGCGTAGATCGTGCCGATCAGCACGGCGATCGGGAACAGCTCGTAGAAGCGCCCAGGCAGTTCGAACATTGCCGCTAGCCCGGCATGCCAGACGGTGTAGTCGTGCTTGCCCACGCCCTCCAGCTCTTCCAGAAAATCGATGAAGAAGAACAGCGACAGGAAGGCGACGGCGACGAACACCACCGACCAGACCACGTCACGGTAAAGCAGCCGGCGGACGGTCTTCATGCAGCGCTCCTGGCTGTGGCGGGTGCGCGTCGCCAATGCATCACGGTGGAATGGTCGCGCCACCAGATCAGCCCCAGCGCGACCAAGAAGGCCAGGCTGTGCAGGGTCAACAGCGCGGCGCCCATGCCCAGGCGCCCGGCGCTGACCCAGGCCTGGCTCAGGTTGATCAGGTTGTAGTAGACGACGAAGGCCAGCAGCGCGAACAGCAGGTTCCAGTTGCTGGCGCGCCGAGGGTTGCTCGCCGACAGGCCAATGCCCAGCAGCAGCAAGTTCGCGGCGCCGAACAGCAGGCCCAGGCGCCACGTCAGCTCGGCCTGGTTGCGCGGCGTGGGGTCGCGCAGCAGGGCGAGCGTGTTCTGCGCCTTGGGCGGCACCGAGTCGGCGGCCTTTGCCTTGCCCGGGTCTACGATCATTCGTAGGTGCTCGAAATTCAACCGTGCGTGCTCGCCGGTCTCGGCGTTCTGCTCGCTGCGGTGGCCGGAGTCGAGCACCAGTACGCGGTCGTCGCCTTCGGTCTCGACCCGGCCGGCGCGGGCGGTGGTCACGCTTTCGCGCTTGCCGGTGCGGCCGAGCAGAAAGACGTTGCGGCCGACGCCGGCCGATTCGCCCTCGCGCTCGATGAAGAACACGCGGCTGCCGTCGGCCGACGACTGGAAGCTGCCCGGCGCCACGCGGGCCAGGTCCGAGCGTTGTTCATAGCGCTGGCGCAGCTCGTTGGTCTTCTCGTTGCCCCAGGGCCAGACCAGCAAGGCCAGCAGCCCCACCACCAGCAGCACCGGCGTTCCCGTGCGCAGCACCGGCCGCACGAAGCGCGACAGGCCAACCCCGCTGCTGAACCAGATCGCCATCTCGCTGTCGCGGTACATGCGGCCCAGGCTGACCACCGTGGCGATGAACAGCGACAGCGCCATCATCATCGGCAACTGGCCCAGCGCCGTGTAGCCGAGCAGCAGCACCACGTCCTGCGGCGCCACGGCGCCATTGGCCGCCAGGCCCAGCGTGCGGATCAGCATCATGGTCAACACGATGGTCAGGATGACCACCAGGGTTGCCCCGAAACTGCGTGCCAGCTCTTTGCGGACGGTCGAATCGAATAACATCAAAAGATTACTTTCATACGAGACAAGATTATGAACTTTCAAGCTCTAGCGACCCCGGCAGGCGGCGCATCTGCCGTGGTGGCCGATGCCTTGATCGTCGTGTTGGCAGCCGACAGCAAGGCCGGTACGGGCGACAAGGCGCTGGACGGCGCCATCGCTGCGGCCACCAAGGCCGGCGACTTCGAACGCAAGGCCGGCCGCACGCTCTACCTGCACAACGTCGATGGCGTGAAGAGCCAGCGCGTCGTGTTGTCGGGCGCGCGCGACGCTTCGGCCAAGGCCTTCCGCGCTGCAGTGTCGGCGGGTCTGGCGGCGTTGAAGAACCGTGCCGTGAAGCACTTGGCGGTGCTGGCGGGCGAGGGCGCTGGCGCGGCACATGCCGAAGCGCTGGCCGTCGCAGTCGAGCAGGCCGCGTACTCCTACCAGCACACCAAGCCCAGCGCTGAAGTGGTGGCCATGCCGACCAAGGTCTCGCTGGTCGTCGACAAGGCCGCACCGGCTGAGCTGAAGCAGGGCCTGGTGCAAGGCCAGGCCATCGGCGCCGGCATGAACGTGGCGCGCGAAGCTGCCAACCGCCCGGCCAACTTCTGCACCCCCACCTGGCTGGGTGAAGAAGCCAAGCGCCTGGGCAAGGAGTTCGGCTTTGCCACGCAGGTGCTCGACCGCAAGGCCGTCGAGAAGCTGGGCATGGGTTCCTTCCTGTCGGTGGCGCGGGGTTCGGAAGAGCCGCTCGCCTTCATCGTCATGCAGTACAACGGCGGCGGCAAGAAAGACGCGCCGATCGTTCTGGTCGGCAAGGGCATCACCTTCGACACCGGCGGCATCTCGCTGAAGCCCGGTGCCGAGATGGACGAGATGAAGTTCGACATGGGTGGCGCTGCCAGCGTGCTGGGCACGATGCGCGCCGTCGGCCAGCTCAAGCCCAAGATCAACGTGGTGGGCCTGATCCCGGCCTGCGAGAACATGCCCAGCGGCATCGCCACCAAGCCGGGCGACGTGGTGACCAGCATGTCGGGCCAGACCATCGAGATCCTGAACACCGACGCCGAAGGCCGCCTGATCCTGTGTGATGCACTGACCTATGCCGAGCGCTTCAAGCCGGCGGCGGTGGTGGACATCGCGACGCTGACTGGCGCTTGCGTCGTCGCGTTGGGCAATCACCACGCAGGCATGTTCTCGCCCGACGACGGCCTGGCCGATGAGTTGACCGCAGCCTCGCGCCGCGCCGACGACCCGTGCTGGCGCATGCCGTTGGACGAGGAATACGACGAAGGGCTGAAGAGCAACTTCGCCGACATGGCCAACATCGGCTCTCGTGCCGGTGGCGCGATCACCGCCGCCAAGTTCCTGCAGCGCTACACCAAGGC
>NZ_JBFUGE010000567.1:0-3904 GCF_056403075.1 Ideonella sp. P3_A4
GTTCTGCGCGCCGGCATGGGGGCGCATTTCGGGCTGCACCTGATCGAAGGCTTGTCGCCGGACGATCTGGCGGACTTGCAAGTGCCGTTGTTGGCCACCAGCTCCCATGGCGGGCTGCTGCTTGGCCAGGCTCAGTTGCCGCAGCCTTGCGCCTGGGTGCTGGGGCATGAGGGGCAGGGCGTTGATCCTGCCCTAATGGCGCGCTGCGCCCACACCGTGCGCATCCCGCAGCCCGGCGGCGAAGAGTCGCTGAACGTGGCGGCGGCCGCCGCGGTGTGCCTGTTCGCCAGCCGGCCTGGTCAGTAGATCAGTCGATCTGGGCGGATGTCGCGCAGGATGGTCGTGGCGATTTCCTCGATCGACTTGTGGGTCGAGCTGAGCCACGAAATGCCGCTGCGCTTCATCATCATCTCGGCCTCGCGTACCTCGTAGCGGCAGTTCTCGATCGCGGCGTACTTGCTGTCCGGCCGGCGCTCGTTGCGGATCTGGGCCAGGCGCGTCGGATCGATCGTCAGGCCGAAGCACTTGCGCTTGTGCGGAGCGAGCGAAGAGGGCAGGTGGGCGCGCTCGAAATCTTCCGGGATCAACGGGTAGTTGGCCGCCTTGATGCCGTGCTGCATCGCCAGGTACAGCGAGGTCGGCGTCTTGCCGCTGCGGCTGACGCCGATCAGGATCACGTCGGCTTGCTCCAGGTTCTTCGCCGACTGGCCGTCGTCGTGTGCGAGCGAGAAGTTGATCGCCTCGATGCGGTCGTTGTACTCCTCGCTCTTGGCGGCGTCCGAAAACCGGCCGACGCGGTGGTTGGACTTGATGCCGAACTCGCGCTCCAGCGGCTCGACGAAGGACGCGAACATGTCCATCACCATGCCCTTGCAGCGCTCGCTGGTCAGGACCGACCGGATCGACTCGTTGGCCAGCGTGATGAAGACGATCGGGCGCTTGCCCTCTGCGTCGGCGGTGGCGTTGATCTCCGAGACGACTTTGTCGGCCTTGTCGTGGCTGTCGATGAATGGGCGCCGGATGTGCCGGGGCTTGGCCGAAAACTGCGCCAGGATCGAATTGCCGAAGGTTTCGGCGGTGATGCCGGTGCCGTCGGAGACGAAGAAGACGGTGCGATTGGGCATGTCAGTTCCGGCGAGCCGTTCCAGGGTGCAGTCGAACCCCTTGAGGGGACAGCGGGCGAAGCAGGGGTCGAGTCATATTGCACGCGGAGGTTTCAGCGGAGGTTCAGCGATGATAGGCAATCCCTCCGTAGAATGACGCCCCAATTGACGTGCTCCTTGGACGAGCCGCTTCGAGCGGCCCGACACACACCGCGGATGAGCCCCTGCAGCCAGACAAATCGAACCAAACGCGCTGCAGCGTGGGCCCCCGGCGTGGCATCAGGGGTGGCATGGCGCCAGGTTTTTTGTCATCAAGGAGCTTCCCCATGTCATCAACCAACCTGGCGACCGCCCTGGTCGCCCCGCTTGAACACCTGAGAATGACCGACGTCGAGGCGGTGGGCGGCAAGAACGCCAGCCTCGGCGAAATGATCAGTCAGCTGGCCGCCTCGGGTGTGCGGGTGCCGGGCGGTTTCGCCACCACGGCCCACGCCTTCCGCGAGTTCCTGAAGCACGGCGGCCTGACCGAGCGCATCAACGCTCGTCTTTCCGCGCTGGACACCGATGACGTGCGCGCGCTGGCCGAAGCCGGCGCCGAGATCCGCCAGTGGGTGATCGATGCGCCGTTCCCGGCCGCTTTCGAGGCTGCGGTGCGCGCCGAATACGACCGTGTGGTGGCCGGCTCCCCCGATGCCACCTGGGCCGTTCGCTCGTCAGCAACGGCCGAAGACCTGCCGGACGCCTCGTTCGCCGGCCAGCAGGAGACCTTCCTCAACGTGCACGGCATCGACGATGTGCTGCACAAGATGAAAGAGGTCTTTGCGTCGCTCTACAACGACCGTGCGATCAGCTACCGCGTCCACAAGGGCTTCGCTCACTCCGACGTGGCCTTGTCGGCCGGCGTGCAGCGTATGGTCCGCTCGGACCTCGGCTCTGCCGGCGTGATGTTCACGATCGACACTGAATCCGGTTTCAAGGACGTGGTGTTCATCACCTCCAGCTACGGCCTGGGCGAAACGGTGGTGCAGGGCGCTGTGAATCCGGACGAGTTCTACGTCCACAAGCCGGCGCTGGAAGCCGGCAAGCTGGCCGTCATCCGCCGCGGTCTGGGCTCGAAGCTCATCCGCATGGAGTTCGCGACGCCGGAAGAGAAGGCGGCCAGCGGCAAGCTGGTGAAGACCGTGGACACACCGCCCGAGCAGCGCAACCGCTACTCGCTCAACGACGCCGACGTGACCGAGCTGGCCAAGTACGCGCTGATCATCGAGAAGCACTACGGTCGCCCGATGGACATCGAGTGGGGCAAGGACGGCGTCGACGGCAAGCTCTACATCCTGCAAGCCCGGCCCGAAACCGTGCGCAGCCAGGCTGAGGGCCAGGTCGAGCATCGCTACAAGCTCAAGGGCCATAGCACCGTGCTGGCAGAAGGCCGCGCGATCGGCCAGAAGATCGGCACCGGTCCGGTTCGGCTGGTCAGCTCGATCGCCGAGATGGAGCGTGTGCAGCCCGGCGACGTGCTGGTCACCGACATGACCGACCCGAACTGGGAGCCAGTGATGAAGCGCGCCAGTGCGATCGTCACCAACCGCGGCGGTCGCACCTGCCACGCGGCGATCATCGCCCGTGAACTGGGCATCCCGGCGGTGGTCGGCTGCGGCGACGCGACCGAGACGCTGCACGACGGCGCGCTGGTCACGGTGGCCTGCTCCGAGGGCGACACCGGCCACGTCTACGACGGCCTGCTGGACACCGAGGTCACCGAGGTCACCCGCGGTGAAATGCCGTACTGCCCGATCAAGATCATGATGAACGTCGGCAACCCGACGCTCGCTTTCAACTTCGCGCAGTTGCCGAACTCGGGCGTTGGCCTGGCCCGGCTCGAGTTCATCATCAACAACAACATCGGCGTCCACCCGAAGGCGATCCTCGACTACCCGAACGTCGACCCGGACCTGAAGAAGGCGGTCGAGTCGGTGGCCCGAGGTCATGCCTCGCCGCGCGCTTTCTACGTCGACAAGCTGGCCGAAGGCATTGCCACCATCGCCGCCGCGTTCTGGCCCAAGCCGGTGATCGTGCGCCTGTCGGACTTCAAGTCCAACGAGTATAAGAAGCTGATCGGCGGTTCGCGCTACGAGCCGGACGAAGAAAACCCGATGCTGGGCTTCCGCGGTGCCTCGCGCTACATCAGCGGCGAGTTCACCGATGCCTTCGGCATGGAGTGCGAAGCGCTCAAGCGCGTGCGCCATGACATGGGCCTGACCAACGTCGAGATCATGGTGCCGTTCGTGCGCACCGTGCGGCAGGCTGAGCGCGTTGCTGCGCTGCTGGCCGACCGCGGCCTGAAGCGCGGCCAGAACGGCCTGCGCCTGATCATGATGTGCGAAGTGCCGAGCAACGCCATCCTGGCCGAGCAGTTCCTGCAGCACTTCGACGGCATGTCGATCGGCTCGAACGATTTGACCCAGCTGACCCTGGGCCTGGACCGCGATTCCGGCCTGGAGCAGTTGGCCGATGACTTCGACGAGCGCGACCCGGCCGTCAAGGCGATGATTTCTCGTGCCATCGCCGCTTGCCGGGCCACCGGCAAGTACGTCGGCATCTGTGGCCAGGGCCCTAGCGATCACCCGGATTTCGCCGACTGGCTGGCGGCTGAAGGCATCGTCTCGATCTCGCTGAACCCCGATTCGGTGATCGAGACCTGGACCCGCCTGGCGGCCATCCGCTAGGAATGGTGCACGCGGTGCCGGGGAGCCGGCACCGCCCGCCAGCGCAGGCCGCGCTCTGCGTTGGTTGCAGTAGGC
>NZ_JBFUGE010000568.1:0-3873 GCF_056403075.1 Ideonella sp. P3_A4
CTGCAGCAGCAGCTGATCGTCCTCGGCCAACACGGCGAGGACGCTGGCGCCGCCCTTTTCGGGTGAGCCCCACCAGGCCGAGGCGCCATCCAGGCTGTCGTCCAGCAGCACCTGAGCCGATGACCGGCCCGGGCGTTGGCCGTCGGCGTAGACGTACGCCGGATCGAGCGTCACGCGCCAAAGCGCACCGTCGCGCTCGGTCCGCAAGACCTTGAAGTCGTAATACTCGGGCGTGGCGGCGAGCTCTTCGCTCACCGCGGCGCGCAGATCGGCGAGGCTCATCGCGATGGGCGGGAAGGCAGGGAAAGGGCGGGACTGTAGCCGCCCGTCACCACCTGAGTGCGCGGAACAGACTTCTATTCGTGCCCACCGGTATAGGCCCCGGCACCCATCAGTCGCAGCGGGGCGATCAGCAGTTTGTGATCGGCCAGGCTCAGCGACGCACGTCCGTTCCGTACTGACTCCACCATCGCTTCCTGCGCTGCGACGTACTGCTCCATCTGCAATCGCATGTCAGGTGGCAGCTTGCCGAGTGCCTCTTGCCGTGCGCGGAGGCTACCCAACAACGGGTACACCGATTCGGCGCTGGCTTGGCCAGTGCGTGCGCCGACGTCGCGGGCGATGGCGCGCCACAACGCGGTGAGATCGGCCACTTCGTCGAGCTGATATTTCACGTGGCGCTGGGTTGGGTCCAGCTCGAACAACCTCAAGCGCGCAATGTCGCGTTCGCCGGGGTCGATGTAGGTCTTGTCGCCCAAGTCGTTCAGCTGCCGCCACGCATTGAGATACAGCGCATCCAGCGCAATGGCGCGACGGAAGAGCACCACCGCATCCTCATAGCGGCCTTGCTCCTTGCGCAGGTAACCCAGCATGTAGGGAGCCTGCGGCTTGTTGGTGTTGCTCTTGAGCAGCCCCGTAAAGACTTCATCCGCCACTGCTTGCGCGCTCGAACCTGCGAAGACACTCTCGCAACCAAAGCAGTGGCTTTCGACGCGACCGAAGCTGTCCGGCATCAACTCAAACGCGCGGCGGTAGTGCTTCAGCGCCTCATCATGAAAGCCCAACTTGCCGAGCTGGACCGCGAGCCGCGATTGAATGCAGTACGCGTCTGAGAACTCTTCCAGCGCCGCACGGTAGCCGGCGAAGGCGCGCTGGTAGAGGCCCAGCTTGTGCAGCTCGTCGGCCTGCTCGGACAATCGGATGGCCCCGACTGCTCGCCGGTAGCCTTGCGCGGACTTGAGGTCACCCTTGCCTTCGAGGGCGTCGGCCAGCACCGCGTACGCGCGCATCCGGTCGTTGACACCTTGCTCACCATCCGAAGGATCGATGGCAATGGCACGCCGCGCGGTGTCTTCGGCTGCCTCGTATTGGCGAGCCCGGTTCAAGGCCGCCGCCTTCCATACCAGCGGCCGCTCCTCAAACGGATCGCTCGCCGCCATGCGATCGAGTTCGGCAATCGCTGATTCGCCCGCGAGTTCGACGAACAGGTGGTAGGCTGGGTCGTGGTTCGGAAGCTGTGCAATCACCGCCCGCGCCGCCGCTGTGGCGCTCGCGGTGTTGCCACCGGCCTTCAACGCGCGCGCGGCCATCACACCGATCGGCGTGCCCATCGAGTCCTTTTCTGCCACCAGTTCACCCAGGTCGCGTGCGGCCCAGATGTCCACCGCGTCCAGCATGCGCCGAACGTCTTCCGGCCGTCCCGCGGCGTCATAGAGACCAACCAGTTCCACCAGCGCGGAACGCTTGATGGGGTTGGCGACAATGGCCTCGAAGCCGCTGAAGCCCGAGGTGTCGCTGTCGCGCGCCAACTCGGCCAACACCAGGGCTTGTGCGGCATCGGCCGAGCCTTGACGGCGCAGCTCCACCAGCAAAGCCCGCACAGCGGTTGTTCGCCATGAATCTCGTGGCGTGGCCGGCAATGCCACGGCCTTCGTGGCGTAGTCGAGCCCCAGCTGCGACCAGTCCGGATGTTTCAGGACTCGGCCAAGCCCCGCCAGGCGGATGGCCGCCATCGCACGCTGCGAAAGCTTGGGATCGTCGCGCGAAGGCGCCGCCGCCAGCAGCGCGCGAAAGCCTGCCACCGCGGCGTCGACCTGATCAGCCCCAAGCAGGGCATCCAGGCGCTTCTCGAGCAGTTCGACGCGAAGGTGAGGCGCCAGGTCGCCTCGCTTCAGCGCTGCATCCAGCAGCGCGATGGCCTCTTCAGAGCGACCAAGAACGCCGGCTTGTTCGAGATAAAAGTCCCACGCAGGCAACTGCGGCTTGCGGCCGAGCAGATCGGCAAGGTAGGCATAGACCGCTGCGTTCTGACCCCGTCGCGCCAACTCGGCCATCGCTTGCTTCGGAACATAGAGCGAGTCACCACGGCGGCTCGCGCGAGCCATCGCCAGTTCTGCTTCGGCGTGGCGCCCCGCAATGACCATGTCCAGAAAGTAGTAGAGGTCAGCCTGGCGGCGCTCGTAGCCGGCTTCGGGATCGGCGTCTTCGGCTGGCGGGGTCTTGGCGGTGTCGGCACGAGGGTCGAAGCGTGCCTGCAAAGCTTCATAGAGTGCGGCTGATCCGATCTCGTCGACCAGGCCCCACTGTGGTTTGCGCAGGCTGCCAACGTCGCGCAGCGCGAGCTTGCGCGCCAATGCCTTGGTCGCCACACCTTCTGGAACATAGAGCGTTGCCGGTTTCTTCAAGGCGTCGGCAAGCAGGGCTTCCGCCCTGGCCGCGCCGAATAGACCTACCAGGTCCGGCACCTCGACGAAGATGTCATAGGGGTGTTTCGCGTGTGCATCGACCGTGGTGCGAAAGCTGTCGGCAATCTGCTCGCGTGAGCCGTACAGCTTGTACGCCAGGGCCCGCGCGTTATTGACGGCAAGCAGCTTGATTTCGCGTTCACCGGGCTCGCCGGACGCGGCAAGGCGCTCGAAGACGGCCAACGACCGCTGAACAGCAGCAGCGTCACGCGTCAACACCTCGGTGAGCAGCCTCAGGCCGAGCGCCGAAACATCGTCAGGGGCCTTCGCGGCGCGCGTGGTGCTCTGTGCGCGGATCAGGGGCCAGGTTTCGGGTGCTGGCAAGGCAGCGAGCAGCGAACGCGGCCCGACCAGCGCCCGTGTCATTGCGTCGTAAGCCTCGTAGTCGTTGGTTGCGCGTCTCGCGTCCATGGCGAGTGCCCGGTCCCATAGCGACAGCCATTCGGTGGCAGCGACCGACGCTGACAGTCGGGCCGATCGCGAGCGAAAGGCCACGATGTCCTTCATCAGCGTGGCAGCGGGACTGACCCCTTTGGCCTCGCTGGTGTCGCGCTTGCCGACTTGTGCGAGCACCGAATCGACTGGCTGCAGATCGGCGGCATGCGTGCTCGCTGCGATTGCGAGGCCGAAAACCATCGCAATGGCGATGCGCTTGTGACGAGAAACCACGGGCTGACTCCCTCAGTTGATGATCCCGACCAAGCTGACAGTCGGCGTGACCGGGTGACTCCCCGGTTCTCACGACTGCGATGGTAGATGAGAGTCTGAGAGAGGTTCGCGTCCGCAAAGAGGGAGGGAGCAAGGTGCTTGCTGCGCCCGGGGGAAGAGGTACCGGGGAGCGGCTTCCATGAGCCCGCTCCCGGCTGGTTTCAGCCAATGCGCTGGCGGCGCACCTCAGTACTGCAACACCCCCGATACCGCAAAGTGGTCCGACAGGTCGTGATCCATCCACAGTGAAGGGTTCAGGCTGCGGTAGATGCGCACGGTGTTGTCGTTTCCGCGCGGTGAGCGGTGCTGCCCGTCTGCCAGCACATAGTCAAGGTACTCGCGCCCGCCGGAGCCGAGTGCGTTGACTGTCGAGTCGTAGGTGTACGCGTAGCCGATGTAGCGCGGCTCGGCGGCGTGCAGC
>NZ_JBFUGE010000569.1:0-3871 GCF_056403075.1 Ideonella sp. P3_A4
AGGTAGCCGCGGTCCATCGAAGACAGCCAGCGTACCTGCGACCTCGACATGCCCTCATAGACCCGCAGCTGCTTCTGGAAGAACTCTTCGGCCTGTTCGTCCCGCCCGGTGGCCAGCAACAGCTGCCCCATGAGTTGGCCGAGCACGGCTCGCCGCTGCAGCTCGATGTCACTCGCGCGGTCCAGCCGGGCCAAGCCCAGGCGCAGCGCGTCGTGCACATCGCCGGCCAGCGCCGCGCGGGCCACATCGGCATCAAGGTCCTGCACACGCAGACAGGTCAGCGCGACTAGCAGCATCTCGATCTCCTTCGGTTCGTGCGCCACATCGGCGTCGAAGTGATGCTAGGCAGTTCATCGCCGCGCAAGGCTCACGAGTTCACGATGGAAAGCTCATCAAAGCTCACCTCGTGCAACCGCGGGTATCTCGGGCCTCGCGTGTTCGCTCCGCAGCGCATTGCTTCGCCCCTGGTCACGGCTGCGACGTCTTCGCAACGCAGATTGCGCAGTCAACAGGACAGGAGCGCCCGACCATGGGTGAAAAGACCGAAGAGCCGAGCCAGAAGAAGCTCGACGACGCCAAGAAGAAAGGGCAATCACCGAAGAGCCAGGACATCAACGCGGCGGCCGGCTTGCTGGTGACGACGTTGTGCCTCGGCGCCGGCGCCGCCGCGGCGTTCGACCATCTGAACGCGCTGTTTTCGATCTCCAGCGGGCTGGGGCTGCAGGTTCGCACCGATGCGGACATGCAGGCGCTCGCGTTCGACATGGCCATCGAGGGCCTCTGGATCGTGCTGCCCTTCGTGGCGGCATCGATCGCCGCGGGCGTCATCGTGTCGTTTGCCCAGGTCGGGTTCAACATCACCTTCGAGCCCCTCACCCCCAACTTCGACAAGGTCAACCCCGGCTCGGGCCTGAAGAAGCTGATCTCGATGCGCTCGATCATCGAGTTCGTCAAGACGGTGTTCAAGGCCGTGCTCGTCGGCTGCGTCGTCGCGATGATCACCTTCGGTCTGATCCCCCTGCTGGTGGGCGCCGCGACGCAGACATCCCACGGCGTGGCCGGGATCGCGTGGAGTGCCATCAACAAGCTGTTCACCGCTTCGGTCATCGTGCTGGTGGTGATCGGGCCCGTCGACATCGCCATCCAGCGTTGGCTGTTCATCCGCGATCAGCGCATGGACAAGGACGAGCTCAAGCGCGAATACAAAGAGATGGAAGGCGACCCGATGGTCAAGGGGCAACGCAGGCGCCTGGCCAACGAGATCGCCAACGGCGGGCCGAAACAGAACGTGCCCACCGCCACCGTCGTGGTCACGAACCCGACCCACTTCGCAGTGGCGCTGCGCTATCGCCCAGGAGAGACGCCGCTGCCCCTCGTCGTCTGCAAAGGCGCAGACGCCGTGGCCGCGCAGATCCGCGCGATCGCCGAATCGAGCGGCGTGCCGATCGTCTCCAACCCGCCGCTGGCGCGCGCGTTGTTCAAGGTGCCCGTGAACGACGCCGTGCCGGAGGCCCTGTTCGAAGCGGTGGCCGCCGTGCTGAGGTGGGTCGACATGGTCGACCGCATGGGCAACGACGTGGCCTCATCGGCCTGACAGGACCCACCGAATGGCCAAACTCAAGTTCGATTCGCAAGGCACGCTCGGCAACGACGTGGCGATGTGCCTGCTGGTCGTCGCCATCGTGGCTCTGATGGTCTTGCCGCTGCCCACCGTCGCGATCGATTCGCTGCTGGCGGTCAACATCACCGCCAGCGTGCTGTTGCTGATGACGTCGCTGTTCATACCGAATGCGGTGGCGCTGTCGTCCTTTCCTTCGCTGCTGCTGTTCACGACGCTGTTCCGCTTGTCGCTGAACATCGCATCGACCAAGTCCATCTTGCTGCACGCGGACGCCGGGCACCTGATCGAGAGCTTCGGCGAGCTGGTCGTCGGCGGCAACCTGGTCGTCGGCATCGTCGTGTTCATCATCATCACGGTGGTTCAGTTCATCGTGATCTCCAAGGGCTCCGAGCGGGTGGCTGAAGTGGGCGCCCGGTTCACGCTCGATGCGATGCCAGGCAAACAGATGAGCATCGACGCCGACCTGCGCGCCGGGCTGCTGACAGGCGACGAGGCTCGCCGCAAGCGCGCGTTGCTGGGCATGGAAAGCCAGATGCACGGCGGCATGGACGGCGCGATGAAGTTCGTCAAGGGCGACGCGATTGCCGGGCTGATCATCACGATGGTCAACATCCTGGCGGGCATCGTCGTCGGCATCATGTACCACGGCATGAGCGCGGGCGAGGCGGCCAACAGGTTTGCCGTGCTGTCGATCGGTGATGCGATGGTGTCGCAGATCCCGTCGCTGTTCATCTGCGTGGCCGCCGGCGTGTTGATCACCCGTGTCGCCGACGAACACCAGAAGAAGCCGCGCTCGCTCGGCCAGGAGATCACGGCGCAGCTGACGGCCAACGTGCGGGCGATGTACCTCGCGGCGGCCCTCGTGCTGGCATTCGCCGCGGTGCCCGGCTTTCCTGCGCTGCAGTTCATCGGCCTGGGCGCTGGCCTGATCGCGGCCGGCCGCTACCTGGCGCGCCAGCGCAAGACGAACGAGGCCCAGGCGATGTCGGCGCCGATGTCGGCACTGCAGCGTGAAGGGGCCAAGGGCGACGCGCCGTCGATCATGCGCGAAGCTCCGCACTTCTCGAAGCCGCTCGCCGTTCGCATGTCGGCAGATCTGGCGTCACTGCTGCAGCCTCCGCAGCTCGACGCGGCGATGGACCGCGAACGGCTCCAGCTGCAGTCGATGCTGGGCGTGCCCTTCCCCGGCGTTTGCATGTGGATCGAGCCCACGTTGCCTGACCTGCGCTTCGAGGTGCTGATCAACGACGTGCCGGTGCGCGCCGTCACCTTGCCTGGGCGCCTGATGTGCCTGACGTCGCCCGACTCGCCGCTGACCGCCATGGCCACCCGCCACGAGCCGGTGCTCGACATGGCCGAGTCGCTGTGGCTGCCGCCGGACCAGGTCCCTGAAGCCGAGCGCGCGCATTGCCTGGACATCGAGCAGGTGGTGGCCCGCCAAGTGATGATGCTGCTGCGGCGAAACGCTCATCTGTTCATGGGCGTGCAGGAGATCCAGTGGGTCGTCGACAAGGCCACCGCCGACTACCCGGGCCTGGTCGCAGAGGTGCAGAAGATCCTGCCGATCCAGCGCATTGCCGAGGTGATGCGCCGGCTGCTCGAAGAGCAGGTGCCGATCCGCAATGTGCGCACCATCTTCGAGAGCCTGATCACCTGGGGCCCGAAAGAAAAGGACATGCTGCTGCTGACGGAATACGTCCGCGGCGACCTGGGCCGCTACCTCGCCTTCGAAGCCAGCGCCGGCCGCAACTACATCTCGGCGATCTTGCTCGATGCGAGCGTCGAGCAGTCGATCCGGCAGTGCATCAAGCCCACGCCGGCCGGCAACTACCTGGCGATGCCGCCCGAAAGCGCCGCAGCAATCACCGAGAAGGTGCTGCGCATCTCGGGCGAACAACCGGAACGCGGCGTCGCGGTGGTCACCTCGATGGACATTCGCCGCTACGTCAAGAAGATGATCGAGTCGCGCCTGGACCAGATGCGCGTCTACTCGTACCAGGAGCTCGGCAACCAGGTCGAGCTGCGGCCGCTGGGCCGCGTGATGGCTTGAGATCGGCTCAATGAGTGACGAAGAAGTCCGGCGCGTACGGCGCGTCATCGAAGGCGCACCACCGCCCACCGTCGCAAGGCCTGCGGTGGAAGCACGGCAGGCCGAGCGCTTCCAGCGAGCCCTGGTGTCGTCGCGACGCTTTGAGCCCGAGCCGCGCGGCGAGGTCCGTGGTGACCTCGTCGCATCGACCGACGAACCAC
>NZ_JBFUGE010000570.1:0-3864 GCF_056403075.1 Ideonella sp. P3_A4
CGCCACCGGGTGTCGGCGCTGAACCTGCTGGTCAGCGCGCTGGTGCGCACCGCCGCGCACGACGAGCCGCCGCAACGCAGCCCGTTCAAGAAGGCCAAAGGCGAGGTCGAAGCCGGCTGATCGGCTTGGCCGTCAGTGCAGCAGCGGCCGGGGTGAATCGCGCAACTCGGCCAGCATCTGACGCATCGGCTCGGCGTCGGCGGCGTCGGGCACGTGGTCGAGATAAGCCGTCAGGTCTTCAGCGGCCGCGTCGGGCTGGCCCAGTTCGGCGAAGGTCAGGCCGCGGTCGCGCCGCTCGTCCCATGCGTCGGGCAGCAGGCAGATCAGGCGGTGCTGCACCGCCAGCAGGCTCGCGAAATCCTCGGACTGCTGGTGGATCGATTTCAGGTTGCGCAGCATGCGGGCAATGATGTCGCGCGGTGCCGCCGACTGCAGGAACAACCCCAACGGCACCTCGAAATCGCCGACCAGGCCTTGTTTGCGGCGCAGCGGCTCCAGCCGCTCTTCCAACTCTTCACGCGACAGCGAACGGCCGTTGAACGGGTCCATCACCGCTTCGCCGTTGGGCAATCGCAGCTTGACCAGGAAATGGCCGGGGAAGGACACACCGCGCGCCACCAGCCCGGCGTGGCCGGCCAGTTCGATGTAGACCAGCGCCAGCGAAATCGGGATGCCGCGCCGGCTCGCCAGCACCTGGTGCATGTAGCTGTTGCCGGCGTCGTAGTAGTCATTGACGTTGCCGGCGAAGCCCAGTTCGCGGAAGAAGTAGCGGTTCAGCGTGCGCAGCCGGTGCATCGCGCTCGCATCGGCAGGCAGGCGGCGCTTGAGCTTGTCGCCCAAGGCTTCGATCTGGTCCAGCACCGCCTGGGTGTCCAGGTCAGGCTCGATGTCCTGTCCCAGCGAAACGGCGGCCTCCAGCAGCGCAAAATGGTCGTCCTCGGCCACCAGCGACGCGAAATACTCCAACGGGCTGATGGCTTCCAGGCGCAGCGGGAAACTCATGGCTTGAGTGTAGGACTTTTGGCTCGGCCGACCCAGGGAGGGCGCCCCCTAAGGTTCAAGCCCGACGTGCAAACTGGCGCAAGTCGACACCGCTGAGCCGCAGCACGCCAAAGTAGCCCAGCACCGAGGCGACCATCACGCCCGCCAGCCAGGCGACGCGCAGACCGGGCTGGGCTTGCATGCCCAACCAGTCCAGCGCGGTGGACGCGAAGAACAGGCCGCCGCCCAGCAGCACGTTGGCCGGCAACACCCGCGCCACGAAACCCGCCCAGCCCGGCCCGGGCTGGTAGTGCCCCTGGCGGCGCAGTCCCCACAGCAGCCAACCGGCGTTGAGCAACGCGCCCAGGCCGATCGACAGGGCCAGGCCGGCATGGCCCAGCCAGGGCACGAACACCAAGTTCATCAACTGGATGCAGATCATCACCGCCACGGCGATGCGCACCGGCGTGCGCATGTCCTGCTGGGCAAAGAAGCCGGGCGCCAGCACCTTGACGCCGATGATGCCCATCAGGCCGCAACCGTAGCCTTGCAGCGCCCGCACCGTCATCTCGACGGCTTCGGTGCTGAACTTGCCGTAGTGGAACAGCACCGCCACCAGCGGTTTGGCAAACAAGCCCATCGCCACCGCGAACGGCAGTGCCAGCAGCACCACCAGGCGCAGCCCCCAATCGAGTTGGGCCGAGTAGCCGACGTCGTCGTTCTGTGCACGTTTGGCCGACAGGCCCGGGATCAGCACCACACTCAGCGCGACGCCCAGCAGCGCGGTCGGGAACTCCATCAGGCGGTCGGCGAAAAATAGCCACGACACGGCACCCGGCCCCAGGTGCGAAGCGATCTGCGTGTTGATCAACAGCGACAGCTGTGCCACCGACACGCCCAGCAGTGCCGGCCCCATCTGCCGGAGCACCAGGTGCACGCCGGGGTGGTGCCAGGCCTGACGCCATGCCGCCAGGCTGACGCCGATGCGGGGCAGACAGCCGATGCCGCGCAGGGCCGGGATCTGAATCGCCAGCTGCAGGACGCCACCGATCATCACCCCCGCTGACAAGGAGTGGATGGGATCGATGCCGTGATTCTTCAGCCACGGCGCCAGCAGCAGCATCGTGCCGATCATCGACAGGTTCAGCAGCACCGGCGTGGCGGCCGGCAACGCAAACCGCCGCCAGGTGTTCAGGATGCCGGCCGACAGGGCGACCAGCGACATGCAGCCGATGTACGGGAACATCCAGCGTGTCATCACGACCGCGAGGTCCAGCCTTTCCAGGCCGGCGCCGAACATCCAGACGATAACCGGCGCGCCGACGATGCCGACGATGCAGGTCAGCAGCAGGGCCCAGAACAGCACCGTGGTCACCGCATTGATCAGCGCCTTGGTGACGTCGTCGCCCTCGCTGGCTCGGGTCGTGGCCAGGGTCGGCACGAAGGCGGTCGAGAACGCGCCCTCGCCGAACAAGCGACGCAGCAGATTGGGGATACGGAACGCGACCTGGAAGGCGTCGGTGATCGCACCGGCGCCAAAATGGCTGGCGATGAGTTGGTCACGCACCAGGCCGGTCACGCGCGACAACAGGGTCCACAGCGACACCGTCGACGCGGCCTTCAGGAGATTCATGGGCGGGCCAGCAGCTTGTTCGGGGCGTGAAAGGCGGCGGATTGTAGCCAGCGGGTCAATACGGCTTGACACCATCCGCCAGCCCTTCTTGCGGCCCGGTGGCCAAAAATGCTATACTCGACAGTCTTTTCCCACCGGAAAATCTTAAACACCCATGGCCACCTCCTCCAAAGCCAAGAAGCGCACCGTGCGCCTGGCCTCGGGCCGCAAGCGCGCCCGCCAAGACGTCAAGCTGAACGCTGCCAATTCGTCGCTGCGTTCGAAGTTCCGCACCTCGATCAAGAATGTCCTGAAGGCTGTTGCCACCGGCGACAAGTCGAAGGCCACCGAGTTGTTCAAGACCGCCCAGGGCGTGATCGACTCGATCGCCGACAAGGGTCTGTTCCACAAGAACAAGGCCGCCCGCCACAAGAGCCGCCTGTCGGCCAAGGTCAAGGCGCTGGCCGCCTGAAGCMTTTTTCCTGGTGGGATGCAAAGGGCTCGCAGTGCGGGCCCTTTTTCATTGAGCCTGACAAAAGGCTCAGCTGAAACAACAAGGGCCCGACATGCGGGCCCTTTGCTTTTCCCCGACGCGCCGGCGTCACATGCCCGGCCGTGCCTTCGGTGGCGGGTCCGGCAACAGGCAGGCATCAGCCACCTGCAGCCCGTTGTCGCGGGCGAAATTCATCACGAACTCCCAGGCCATCGGCTCGATCTCGCGCAGCGCCTCGTTGACGATGACGCATTTCACGCCGTTGATCACCGTCGGCACGCAGTAAGGCGAATAGCCGATGTGGGCGCCGGGGCCGCCCACCACCCCACCGGGACGGAAACACGACATGGMGCCCGCCAGGCGTTCTGCCCAGTCACTGGGTCGGAACGTACGGCCATCCAAGGTCTGGCCTTGGATGAAGACTTCGCGGGGCTTGGGCAAAGACATCGGCAGGGGCAAGGACGACACCAGCCTGAGCAGTGGCGTCKACGGCGAAAGGCGTATTGTGCCTTGGAGTTGTTGCGCCGCAGCATGCATGGGCTCTCCGCGGTCCGTGACCCGCGCTTCGTCGGCGTGGCGACAGGCCCGCTTTAGAATTCCCCGAGGGCTGGCGCGTGACCGAGCTGACGCGTCCGGCCCTTCTCTTTTTGCCGCCAGGAGTGAGCCGATGACCGCCTCGATGCCGCACGTGATGAACACCTACGGGCGCCTGCCGATTGCCCTGTCGCATGGCCGAGGCTGCCGCGTCTGGGACACCAACGGCAAGCAGTACCTGGAC
>NZ_JBFUGE010000571.1:0-3860 GCF_056403075.1 Ideonella sp. P3_A4
GCAGCAGGCCGGCTTCGCGCAGCTTGATCGGGCTGGTGCCGGACTTCGCTCGCGGTGCTGCGGCCTCCTGCCCAGTCAATACCGGCGGCGCCACGGTTTCAAGCTTCGACATCCAACAACTCCTTGGCAGCGAGGCCTGAAGCCAATCGCAGCAGACGTTCTTCGGTCATCTCGCCCGCCGCCACCTCACCGGCAACGCGGCCTTCTCGGATGACCAGCGCGCGGTCGCACAGGCCGATGATCTCGGGCAGCTCCGACGAAATCACGATCACGCCGACGCCCTGGTTGGCGAATTCGCGCAGCAGGTGATGGATCTCGGACTTGGCGCCCACGTCGACCCCACGCGTCGGTTCGTCCATCAGCATCACGATCGGGTGCGTCGCCAGCAGCTTGGCGATCGCGACCTTCTGCTGGTTGCCGCCCGACAGGCTGGCCACGTCGTTGGCAAGGCCGGGCGTCTTGATGTTCAGCTGCGAGACCAGCTCTTCGCTCAAGGCCAGTTCGGCGGAGCGCCTCAGCAGCCCCCAGCGTGAGCTGACGAGGCGCGACGCCATCGACGAGATGTTCTGCGCCACCGACAGTTCAAGGAAGACGCCCGCCGCCTTGCGGTCTTCGCTCAGGTAGGCGATGCCTTGGCGCAGTGCGTCGCTGTACTGGCGGATCACCAGCGGCCGGCCGTTCAGCCGCATGCTGCCTCGGCGTGCCGGTCGCAAGCCGCACACCATCTCGACGAGCTCGGTGCGACCGGCGCCCATCAGCCCGGCGATGCCGAGCACCTCGCCGCGCCGCAGTGCGAACGAGATGCCGTTCACGCACTCGCCGTCACCGATGTCCTCGACCTCGAGCAGCGGGGTCGCCCCGATGTCGACCTCGACCTTCGGCGGAAAGTAGTTGCCGAGGTCCCGGCCGACCATGGCCCGCACCAGCACATCCGGGTTCACATCGGCGATCGGTGCGCACAGCACATCGCGGCCATCACGCAGCACGGTGGCCCGGTCGCAATGCGCAAAGATCTCGGCCATGCGGTGGCTGATGTAGATGATGCCGATGCCCTGCGCCTGCAAGTCGTGCAGCACGCGGAACAGCGCCGTCGACTCCCGCTCGGTCAGTGCAGCCGTCGGCTCGTCGAGGATCAGCACTTTGCAGTCCAGCGTCAGCGCCTTGGCGATCTCGACCAGCTGCTGGTGGCAGATCGGCAGGTCGTCCACGCGGCGTTCGGGCGCGATGTCCTGCCCCAGCTTCGCCAGCGCGCGGGCCGCGCGTTCGTTCAGCGCGGCGTAGTCCATCCACGCGCCGGCGCCCGCGCCGATCTCGTGCATGAAGATGTTCTCGGCCACCGTCGCGTCGCCACAGAGCGCGATCTCCTGGTGCACCAGGCCGATGCCCAGGCGCATCGCTTGCGCCGGGCCGTCGATCACCACCTGCTCGCCATCGAGATAGATGTCGCCCCCGTCGGGCTGGTGGATGCCGTCGATGATCTTCATCAGCGTCGACTTGCCGGCACCGTTCTCGCCGCACAGCGCGTGGATCTCGCCGCGGCGCAGCGAGAAGTGCACCCCGGCGAGCGCACGCGACGCGCCGAAGTGCTTGTGGATGCCGCGCAGTTCGAGCAGCGGCGCCGTGGAAGACATCATCGGTGCCCTCCTCCGGTCGACCGGACGGCGCTCATTCATGCCCCCTACGATGCTGCGCACCGATCCCCCCGAGGGGGAGCGAGCGCCTACGGAACGGCCGGGCGGCGCTCATTCGTTGATGCCCTTGGTGCCGCGGCGCGCGAGGTATTTGTCCCAGTAGAAGTCGTCGGCGTTGGCCTTGCTGACGATCGACAACCCGTTGTCGAGGAAGGGCACCGCCATCGGGTTGGCGCCGGCGCGCTTGGCGTCGTTCATCGGGTCGATCAGCTGGGCATTCTTGGCCAGGAACAGCAGCATCATCCCCATGTAGCCCTGCACGCCCTGGTTCGGGTTGATCGCGCCGAACACGTCGCCAGACTTGATCATGTCCAGGATCTTGGCGTTGACGTCGCAGCACATCACACGGATGTTCTTCTTCGTCTCGACCTTGGCCTGCGCCGCACCGAGCGCCGAGTTGGCCTCGGGCATGAAGATCGCGCCGAGGTTCGGGTTGGCTTGCGCCAGGCTCAGCGTGGCTTGGTAGGCCTTGTTCGGGTCCTGGTTGCTCGCGGCGCGGCCCACCAGCTTCATGCCCGGGTGCTTCGTCTTCATGCGGTTGACGAAGGCGGCCACGCGGCGGTCGTGGTTGTCCTGACCCGGGTTCTCGAGCACTGCGTAGTCGCCCTTGTCGCCCAGCGCAGTGGCGATCGCATCGGCTGCATACGAGCCTTCGCGGTCGTTGTCCGACGTGACGAACGACACGCGTTTGGAGTTCGGAGAATCGGCGGCGAAGGTGACCACCGGGATGCCCATTGCCGCCGCCCGGTTGATCGGCTCGATGAACGGGTCGGGGTTCATCGGGTGCAGCAAGATGCCGGCCGGCTTGCGCGCCAGCTCCTGTTCGAACGAGGCCAGCTGCTTGTTGACGTCGTACTCGGGCGTGCCGCTGTAGCGCGTCTTCACGCCCAGCGTGCGGCCGAGCTGCTTCATCATCTCGTAGACCGGGAACCAGTACTCGACGCCCGAGACCATCACGTTCATCACGTAGACGTCGTTGGAATTGCCATGCAGCCCCGCCGCAGCGGCGGTTTGCGCGAATGCGCCGGTGGCGCCCAACATGCCAGTGCCCGCCACGGCGGCGGTCTTCAAGAAATCTCGCCTCATCGCTGTCTCCTGTGTTCGCCGATCTCGCGGGCGACCTCGTTTTGCTGCCCAGCCTTCGCCTTGTTTCAGGTCGAATGGCGCTTCGTTGTCATGACATCTGAAGAATATCGGCTAGACTTTTGTCGAACAACCTAGGGGAAACACGAGATGTGTCGTCGATTAAGAGCAATGACGATGTTATGACATGAAAACAGACATCTTCATCGGCATCGACATGGGCTCCAGCAGCCTGAAGGCCGTCGCTTTCGAGGCGGGCAGCGGCGCGACGCTGGCCACGGCAGGCGGCCCGCTGCCCCACATGCGCAAGCCAGATGGCAGCTGCGAGCTCGCCGAAACAGCCTTGCGCACCGCGCTGGCGCAGGCTCTGCAAGGGGTGTCGCGGCAGCTCGGCCCGCGCGTTGCACAGGTGCGCGCGATCGGTTGCACAGGGCACGGTGCGGGCCTGTATGCACTGGGCGCGCAGGGCGCACTGTTGCGCGGCTGCGCGGTAGCCTCCACCGACCAGCGAGCTGCCGCGCGAGCGCAGGCGCTGAGCCGCGAACACGGCGCGGCACTGTTCGACGAGGTGGGCTGCCAACCGTGGGCGGGCCAGCCGGCACTGATCGCGGCAGAGTTGTTGGCCACCGGCGCGCTGCAGCGTGGCGAGATTCGCCACCTGCTGTTCGCGAAGGACTACCTGGCCTTCTTGATGACCGGCGAAATGGCCACCGATGCCAGCGATGCGAGCACCGCGGGGCTGTTGTCGCTCACCACGGGCCGCTGGTCATCGGCCGCCTTCGAGGCCACTGGCCTGAGCGATCTTGCCGCGCATGCACTGCCGCCGTTGGTGCCCAGCGGTACCGCAGTCGGCCGGCTGCAGCCAACAGAGGCCGCTGAATACGGCTTGCCCGCCGGTGTGCCGGTGGTCACCGGCGCGATCGACCTGTTGGCCTCGTTGCTTGCAGTGGGTGCCGCTGGCCGCGGGCAGCAGGTGGCCGTGCTCGGCACCTGGTGCGTCAACGTCGTGGTCGCACCGGTGCGGCCGGTGTTGCCGCCCGTTGCCGCCATCGTCGACGCTGGCCTGCCGARCGACCGGCTCTACAT
>NZ_JBFUGE010000572.1:0-3858 GCF_056403075.1 Ideonella sp. P3_A4
TCCTGGCGGGCTTAGTGGCAGGCTTCCTGCATTACATGGGACAAGCCATTCACTTGCATCGGCTGGCCACGCTGCGTGTCGATAGCGGCTCGTTTCCGAAGACGTCGGAGACGTTGCTGATCAACGGGTTTTTTCAGACGGCGCACCGCTCAGTGGATCTGATGAGGCTGATGCTGAATCCGAAGGTGTACCAACCTGCGCTGTTCCTTTTGGCCYTCGCAACGCTGGTTGGTCTGTTGTTTGGCTTGATGGATTGGTGCGGCGAAAGAATTGGCCAGCGATCGGCGCGTTGGGTGAAGCGTCAGAGTTGGCCCAGATGGCTGACGCTTCCTCTGCGTCGAGCCGGCACCATCTTGTTCATTCTTTTCCTGTTTCCCTATGCCGTTTGGTTCGTCAGCCTTCTCATGGCCGCTGTGGCCGGCATCGGGGAAATCGCCGGAATCGCGACGGCCGAGGACCAGTTGTCCAAGTGGACACAGGGCTGCAATCAAGCGTCAACGATGGATGGATGCCTGACCATCCTCAAGGATGACAAAGAGCTGTCCCACGGTTTCCTCATCGATAGCTCGGACTCCCACATCGCCTTGTTCGATGTGAACCTCTGCCGATCCGTGACGCTCAAGCGCGAGGGCACGACGGTGCTTGGGGACCTTCCAATCCTGGGCGCGTTGAGTGGCTCGGCCGCCCCACCGTACGAAGCCCAAGCGTCCGCGGCTGGGGTGTCGGCCTCCGCTGCATCCGGGCCGTCATTCACGGCATCCGCATCAATGCCCGCCGAATCGATGGCTAAGGATATGCAACCGGTCGACGCGCTCACTTGCGCACAGAGGTGGCGCCAATTCGCCAAGTAGCTATTCGAGAGAACACCCAATTTTGCGGCGGTTCATCGGACAGCAGATCAGCACCGCGAGGTCAGACTATTTCCGAGGTTTGGCGGAGGGGCGGGGGCGACTGTCAAGGGCCGCGTGGTTGCTGGGTTTCCGGGCGGTGCGGCTCCTGTCCGCCAGCTTGTCCGCCCGCCAACCGCGACCCTCAGTCGCCGATTGCGCCATGAAAGGCGGGCGTCCCGCTCTCGGGGGAGAGTTCCACGAGTTGACGCGCCGCGTCGTCGACGCTGTGCGCCCAAAGCAGCGCGGTATCGAAACTGTTCGTCAATTGAATGAGTCTCTCTTGGGCTCGCGCAATCTCGTCTGCTGTCACGGCGTCAGTTGCAAGTTGTCGCGCGTCCTCGTTGACCAGCAGAGTCGGATGAACCAAGTTGTTGTCCATCGCGCGTTGCACGAGCAGCAACTCCAACAGCTTGCTTTGCGCTTCCCGATTTGAGTTCACAGCTTGCTTGGGCGTCAGCGGAAGGCTAGTGACTTGGACCAAAAAACTGCCAAACGCATAGTCGACGGTGACCTCTGGTGTTGCCAGCGAGACTCGTAACCGCTTGTCGAACCGAGTGCCGCTCTCGGGCCCAATTGCTGCACCCATTGACGTTCTTAGTCGTGCAATGAAGCTCGCAGTGCGCAGGGTATGACGCGCCGGCTCGTCGGCCTCTTGTCCTTCAACCATCTCTTCTGCAGATCCGAACGCGCTTGCGCTCCGAACTGCCCCATCAAGCAGTTGCTCCAGCGCGTTGCCGCGCGCAACTTGCACCGGGCCTAAAACAAATCCGTGAAATGGGGCCCTCAGCTCGCCGAGAGGCAGCCCAGCCCTTTGTCGCTCGGTCATAAACGAGGCCGCCGCTCGAAGGATGGACTCCGATGCCTGTCCGCGGACTCGACCAAGCATTGACTTGAGGCGAGCAACGTTCAAGACAACGTAGGTGGCGGCACCCAACGCATGGAGGGTTTCCTCGTGAGGCTCAACCGCCATGAGCGCGACAATGCGCTCACCAGTGCCAGCGACCGGTTCCCAGAACACCGGTGCAAACCGCGCTACTAGGGGAGCGGTGGTGAACGGTCTGCGCTCACCTATTCCGGGCTCGAAGAGTTCCATAGTGACGATGCGATAGGCATGCTCAAACGCCTCTGCACATAGAGCGGGAGAGCAGGTAGCCGACTATCAAGGGACCGCAATACTACTTCGGTGATCTCGAACACGCCATCGAGGCGTGCGTGGCCCGTACGCCAGTTCCGGACCTGGTCCGCCATCCATGCAAGCCGGACACGCAGAGCCTGAAGTGACTTTGCTTGTTTGTCCAACCCGTGGTCATTCGGTCGCCTGCGCACCAGTTCTGCAGACAACCGATTGCTTGAAGCTTGGTACTCCAACACAGCCTGTCTCGCGGATGCTTGCGTCCATCGCCGAAACACCTGTGCTATCGGCTCCAGAGTGTGTTCATGATCAATCAGCCACCAGTTGGCACCATCGAAAACGACGTTTTCGTGATGTCGATCGCGATTTGCCGTCAGTTCATCCMACGCCGCTCCGCTCGGGCCTTGCGGACTCGCACAAAGCTCTCGCCATGTGTATTCAGCCACCGATGAATCGTCCCGGATCATCCTCGCCAAGCTGTCATCCGGAAACTGCAAGGCGCTGCCAAAGCACAAGATGTAGCCGCCAGCCTCGGCGAACCGTCTCGGCAGTCCAGGCAATTGATCGGCAGCACAAATTACGACCGCACCGGCCGGCACGCTGAGCCGCAGAGCCTGAGCGGCCATCGAGCAGGCCAGTTCAATCGCCAATGGCACCTGCTTATCCGAGAGCCACTTCACCATCATCGGCCTACCCACATCGACGCTGCCAAAGGGATGCGTCATGCTGCGCCAGACCTTGTGAGTGTGACTACCCTCCAGCAACCTGCCGGCAGAGCTAAGTTCGTAGATCGGCGGGCTCCGCCAGATCTCAAGAGGGTCGGAGCTGGGTCGCCCCATCACGGCACCCCGTGCACGGAAAAGCTACGCGACACCACGTGGCGACTTGCTGTGTCGTCGGTCGGCCAAGATCTCAACATCTCAAACTTCCCGTTCACCAAAGCCACATAGCCTTAAAACGGTTTCGCGGAGCCAAACCCGACATCACCCCCTAGTTTTTGTGATGCCGCAGCAGGGCAGTCAATCGGCTGGATTCTCTGCTTCGCGGCCCTGATCCCAGACTCGTAGCGCGATCCCATGCGCACAGCGCGGGATTCCTGCCACCCTTGGATACGTGTTTGGCAGCAGCTGACAGCCGGGCCATCATCGGTGCCTTGGACGGGATTCAGGCCCAGCAGAGGCCGAGCGACACCATGGGCTACAACCCTTATTCGGGCAAGGAACAGCCCTGCTGGACGTGCCAGTGGTACGACGGCATGGCCGGACAGGGCACGTGCGCTCAGTGCGCGCACCCCCGCGGTTCAAAGCTGCGAGCCACGCCCGAGACGGGCTGTTGCTCTTGGACGCGTGAGCCCGGCAGCGACGACGAGTTGCTCACCAAGGATCAGATGAAGGCGACCTGGCTGCACCTGAAGTGGCCAGAGCCTACATTGCGAGGTCCCCGCTGTGGACCTCGTGGCCCTACCTAGCCAGCCCCTTCTTCGATTGCGCGTCCAGCGCTTTCGACTCTTCTTTTGCCGCCTTGATCGGGTCCTCGTCCTTGGCGCCGCGGCTGTGCCAGGCGGACAAGCTCATGGCCGCAAGGACGCGCAGGGTGAGGTGCGGACGCAAGATGGCCAACTGGCCCTCAAATGACTCGATCCACTGGGCTTTGTTGAACGCCATGGGCCGGACTCTAGCCCCGCTTCGGCGGGTGACGCCAGTCCCACGGTGCAACCGGCGCGGCGTCGGCCCACAGGCCGCGATGGTCACCCCGGGCGTCAACCTCCAGAGCCTTGATCGCCGGATCCTTGAGGTACTTGGTGAACGCCCAGGCCATGCCGGCGCGCACCTGCTC
>NZ_JBFUGE010000573.1:0-3845 GCF_056403075.1 Ideonella sp. P3_A4
GCGCGGGTCAGGTGCAGCGTGATCTTGTCCTTCGGCACGCCCAACGTGGCCGACACCAGGTTCTGCCCGGCGGCCGGGTTCTGCGTCGGCGCCCAGATCTCGAACGCGCCGTCGCGGAACCAGGCCGTACAGTTCTGCGGCTCGATGCTGGCGTGTGAGATGAACGGATAGCTGTAGGCCGCTTCCACCGTTTTGACCGCGGCGGCGAAGGCCGCGGCGGGGTCACCGTCTTTGCGCAGCGTGTTGGYGCCGGGCTGCTTGGCCAGTGCCGCGGCCTGGGTGGCGAAGCCGTCCCAGCTCTGGCTGGCCACGGCCCCTTCGTCCCATGTCACCTTGAGCTGGCGGCGCGCACTGAACGCGGCCCAGGTCGACTCGGCCACGATCGCCACGCCTGGCATCAGGCCGTTGAGGTTGGGCGTGCCCTCGATCACGAAGGCATCGCGCACGCCGGGCAAAGCCCTCACCGCGTCGAGGTTGGCGCTCAGCACCTTGCCACCGAAGGCGGGGCACTTTTCGTACACCGCGTACAACATGCCGGGCAGCTTGACGTCGATGCCGAACAGCGGCTTGCCGGTCACGATGGCGGGGTTGTCGACGCCGCCGATGCGCTTGCCTAGCAGCTTGTAGTCCTTCGGATCTTTCAGCTGCACGCTTTGCGCATCGGGCACCGGCAGCGCGGCGGCTTTCGCGACCAAGGCGCCATAGCCCAGCTTGCGCTGGCTGGCGTGGTGCAGCACGGCGCCGCCCGATGCGATGCATTCGGCAGCCGGCACGTTCCAGCTCAGCGCTGCGGCCTGGATCAGCAACGTGCGCGCGGTGGCGCCCAGGCGTTGGAAATCGGTGTAGTTGTTCGGTGTTGACGTGGAGCCGCCCGCACTCTGGCTGCCGTAGGCCGGGTCGAGGTCGCCCTGGACGATCACCACGTCTTTCCAGTCAACCTCGAGCTCTTCGGCGATCACCATCGGCAGAGAGGTCTTGATGCCCTGGCCGATCTCGGGCTGCTTGGAGATCAACGTCACCACGCCGCTGCTGGCGATGCGGATGAACGCGTTGGGCTTGAACTCGGCCGTCGCGGCCAGGCTGGCCGGCTTGCCCACCGGTGCGGCCGCATCGGCCGGCGACAGGTACAGGCCGAGCAGCAGCCCTCCAGCACCTTGCGCCGAGCGGCGCAGGAACGCGCGCCGATCCTCGTCAACTGGCGCCGCGCGGCTCATGTCTTCCCCTTGACGCGTGGGCCGGCGATCTCGGCGGCGCGGTGGATGCCGGCGCGAATGCGCAGGTAGGTCGCACAGCGGCACAGGTTGCCCGCCATCGCGCCATCGATCTCGGCATCGCTGGGGCGCGGGTTGCTTTTCAACAGCGCCGCCGCGGTCATGATCTGGCCAGCCTGGCAGTAGCCGCATTGCGGCACGTCCAGTTCCTGCCAGGCCTGTTGGAGCGGGTGTGCGCCTTTCGGGTCGAGCCCTTCGATGGTGACGACCTTCTGGCGCCCGACGGTGGACACCGGCGTCATGCAGGCCCGGGTGGGCACGCCGTTGACATGCACGGTGCACGCCCCGCACATGCCGACACCGCAGCCGAACTTGGTGCCGACGAGGTCGAGGCTGTCACGCAGGATCCACAGCAGTGGTGTGTCCGCCGCGGCTTCGACTTCACGTGCCTGGCCGTTGACGTTCAAGGTGTAGCGACTCATGGCGCGCGAGGATGCTACTTCTTGAACAAGACGTCCAGCACCACCTGGACTTCGTCGGCGCCGCCAGCCGAGCACTTCATGCGCTTGATCGCCGCCTGCACGTACTTGTAGTACTCCTTCGGCCCCGACAAGGGCGTGGCGTCCACCACCTGGCTGCCGCGGACGGTGAAGCGCGTGTGCACGGTGCCGACGATGCCGACCCGCTCGATGGCCTCTTCCAGCGTCTGCGCCAACACGTTCTGGTAGCCGGGGCAGGCGAGGCTGATCTCCTGCTTCGCGACCGCCGGTTTCGGCTCCGGTGCCGGCGGCGCGGGCGGGGCAATCACCACCGGATCCTTCGGCGGCTCGGCTTGCACTGCCGTGATCACCGGCGCCGGCGCGGGCTCTGCCGGCGTCACCTCAGGCGGGGGCACATAGGCCGGCGGCGGCGGTGCCTGGACCTTGGGCTGGTCCTTGATCTTCTCGACCTTGGGCGGCGGTGGCGGCGGCGGTGGCGGTGGCGCTTCCGCAATGATGCTCATCTCGATCGGCTTCTTGACGATCTCGATCGCCTGGCGCGCCAGACCCGACGCCAGTGCCCAGCCGATCAGCAGGTGAATCAACACCACCACCGCCAGGCCTGTGCTGCGGTTCGTCGGCTGCAAACCCGGCGTCGCACGGTGCGTCGGGCGCCCCGCAGCCATGCCACCGCCCATTGGCAAAACTATCGCGTTCATGCAAACCTCACTTGTCGATGAACTGCTCGCTGCCGATCACGCCCAGCTTGTGCAGGCCGGCCTGGTTGGCCGCGACCATCACGTCGGCAAAGGTGTCGTACTTGGCGAGCTTGTCGGGGCGAACGTGCACCTCGGGTTGATCGGGCTGTGCGGCAGCGGCCTGCAGCCTGCTACGCAGATCGGCGGGGTCACTGACCGGCAGACCGTTCCAGTGCACGGTGCTTTGCGGGTCGATGTCGATCTTCACCACCTCGGGCTTGATCTCGCTTGGCGGCGGCGTGCCCACCGGCAGCTGCAGATTCACGGCATGCAGCTGGATCGGGATAGTGATGATCAGCATCACCAGCAGCACCAGCATCACGTCGATCAACGGCGTGGTGTTGATGTCGGCCACCGGCTCTTCCACCACCAGCTGGCGGCGCGCCTTGCTGCCTTTTCGCATCGCACTCATCCTTTGGCCTGGGGCTCGGTGATGAAGCCCACCTTGACAATGCCGGCCCGCTGACAGGCGTACAGGATCCGGCCGACCGGTGCGTAGTCGCTCTTCGCGTCGCCGCGGATATGCACCTCGGGCTGTGGGCTCTGCACGGCCACCTTCTTGAGCCGGTCGATCAGCGCATCGCTGTCGGCCACGCGGGCATCGAACCAGTAGATGCGGCCCTGGCGGTCGACAGTCAACACGATGTCTTTCGGCTTGCTCTCGCGCAACTCGTTGCGCTTCTTCGGCAACTCGACCGGCACCGAGTGGTTCACGACGGGAATCGTGATCAGGAAGATGATCAGCAGCACCAGCATCACATCCACCAGCGGCGTGGTGTTGATCGCGGCAACGACCTGCTCTTCACCGCCGCCGGCGGCGGGAATATTCATGGCCATGGGGACTCCCTTTGGCGCGGTCAGGCCGGTGCGACGGAGCCGAGCAGCACCGAGTGCAGCTCGCCGGAGAAATCACGCACGTCGTCCATCACCGTGCTGTTGCGGCGCAGGAGCCAGTTGTAGCCCAGCACCGCCGGTACGGCCACGGCCAGGCCGAGCGCCGTCATGATCAGCGCCTCGCCCACCGGACCGGCCACCTTGTCGATCGACGCCTGGCCCGCCAGGCCGATCGCGGTGAGCGCGTGGTAGATGCCCCAGACGGTGCCGAACAGCCCGACGAAGGGCGAGGTCGAACCCACGGTCGCCAGAAAGCTCAAGCCGGCCGACAAGCGCCGATGCACGCGCTCGGTCGCGCGGTGCACGGACAAATCAATCCAGTCGTTGAAGTTGACCTGTGCGTGCAAGCCGCCGTGCCGCTGCGTCGCTTGCAGGCCTGCTTCGGCAATGAAGCGAAACGGGCTGGCCTCGGCCAGCTTGCCGGCGCCGGCCTGCACCGTGCCGGCCGTCCAGAACTCGCGCGCCGCGATCCGCGCGTGACTACCGATGCGAAGCTGGTCTAA
>NZ_JBFUGE010000574.1:0-3843 GCF_056403075.1 Ideonella sp. P3_A4
GGGTTAGGCGGCAGGGTTACAGCTGCCCCGCGCTGAATGGCCCCGCTTGACAGCACATCGGCGCGAAGGCCACCACGATGGAGAAAGCGCTTCACAACGCTGGCCGGCGAGATGTTGGAGGATGAGAGAGCGGTGCCCATGCCAAGACAGGGCTCACACAACTCGACTCCCTTGACTTTGACTTCTCCTACCCAGAATTCGACTCCGACGAGCTCATTGAGGCGGACACCTCGCGTGAGGAGGTTTCGATGGGTGATTGAAAGCTCTGCCTCGCGGCGTTGCTCATTGAGAAAGGCCTCGATCTCTTCGATTTCGATCAGCGTGAGATTCTGACCGGGCTCATCGTGACGACCGAAGTACCGATCGCCTTCGATGCCAGAGCCGGCGATGACGCTGACCAGCTCTTGCTCGATTTGTGCCTCACCAGACCTCGAGGATGTGTAGATGCGCTCGACCTTCATTGGGGGTCTTTCTGACGCTTAACGTTCGACGTAAGGGGCCTGCCGCAGGCAGGTCCCCTTGACGGAGGGGTTAGGCCTCAGGCGGCTGGCATAAGGCACATTCGGCACCCGGCGCACCAAAGCCTTTGACTTTGATCCTGGGAATGAAGACCTCACTTTGCCCTCGTAGCAAGTACACCTGTGGTCCGAGCTAAAACAAACAAGACGGTTGGCCAGAGGATTGTGTTGATGATGTCGTGCAAGCTGGCTGACCAACGCCAATAGCCCAAACTCAAGAGATCATCTCGCATGTCCACGAGCTCTCCAAGCGTGGCTACTAAGAACACTGCCAGCCAGGGAAGCCATGAAGACGCGGACCGCTTGCTGACCGCCGCGACGATAAGGAAGACTGCGAGCCCGACATAGATGTGTAAGGCGTCTTTGGACAGGCCCGTGGCTGCAACGATTGCCAGCTTGAGCACCTGAACGGTGGAGGTTTCCATTCTTGAGGCCTAACGTTCGACGTAAGGGGCCTGCCGCAGGCAGGTCCCCTTGACGGAGGGGTTAGGCGGCGGATGGCTTGAAATCGAGCGCTGCCCGTGGTGCGGATGACTCGCGACCATGTTGCTTCGCGATGGCAGATGCCGTTTGAGTGGCATGGACACAAGACTCTTGCTTGAGGGATGGCTTAAGGTGCGCCAAGCGCTGAAACGAGGCCAGTAAGGGGAAACGTAGAATTCCGTCCCCCAAACCGATGCTCATGCTACTGATTTTGGAAACTCCTGTCGCCCCTGCAACAAAAACCAGCAAGCGAACTGCTGCTCGCAAGACGATGCCAGAAGCTAGCGAACCGAGAACACYGCCAGCGACGGAGCCTATTAAGACGCTTCTTGTAGCCGCTTGCGGCTGGCCTACGGACGCCACTCTGCCGGTTCGCCAACGCGCTGTGAAGCGTTGAAGCGCACGGGCCCTTGTTTTCCGCCGCWTAACGTTCGASGTAAGGGGCGGCTTGCGCSTMSGCGCAAGACGTCCCCTTGACKGAGKGGTTAGGCGCCGGTGAAGCACCTACTGCTGCCCGCCACCCCCAGACTGAAGGGCGTGAAGGCCTTGAAGAAGCCGCGCAGGTGACCGGAGCGCGGCTCTGCGGCACTGGGGCTGTGGCTGTTTCAGTTAGGCCAGCCATGGAGACCTTGGCTCGTGATTGATGGCCAARCGCTGCAGGCRTGGCGGGGYAGAGATGCGAGGCTGCTATCCCGGTTGCCASAGAGAAGCCCMTGCCAGMAYTCGCTGGATTGGCTGTTKGACTGWAGAACCGTGACCGTGGCGCCGCYGCCCGAATGGYGGGCAGACGAGGYGMCCGATTTGTGACCACGCAGRCAAGAAGACGGSTGGAGCCGTCACCGTCCGTGCGCTGGCCGCCGGAGGACGGACAGCCCAMGCTGRCGSCGGAGCGGGCACGCTTTTCCCAGGGACACCGGGCATCGAGACCGAGGCCATGAACGGCAACCATTGGCAGATGACCTTCCAAGTGACTCAAACCTTCAACACGGCTGTGCGCTTAACGTTTGACATGAGGGGCGTGACCCGGCTTGCCGGGGCACGTCCCCTCGATGGAAGGGTTAGCCGTCATTCGAGGTCGATTCGAGAGTAGTACGGCTCGATGTCAACATTCACGAGCTTGGAGTGAGCTACATCATCAATCAGGCGCCGATAGAACCCAAGGAGAGAATCCTTGACTAGGTGTTCCGTCTTGACTTGGGTGGGTTGGAAGGGTGGCCCTGACAAGCTCTTGTTGTTCAATTTGAAGATAGAGGAGGTTCTGGAAATTACGCCCTTCCCCAGTACGCAGATTGATTCAGGGACGGCTGACTCGTCGCCGAGTTCGTTTGCGTACGCAAAGGCATCCGCCGCCAACGTGTTGAGTGCTGCACCGTCGAAAGCAAAGATGTATGGAAGAATCGGGGCCGGAGTGGTGCCTTGTATTGATAGCGGTCCCTTTGTGTAAGACCAATCACCCTTTCGAACCAGGCTTTTCGTCTGGCGAATGGAGTCCATGGTTGAACGGAGTTCGGTTGTAGACAAGAAGCTCTTGATCTCGATCGTGGCGACCGCACTTTCGGCTAGCACTACTGCTTCGCTATCGGACCCCACAGAGAGGAGAGGGAACCTCGAATCGACAAGAATGCAGTCTTGTTGCGCCGTTCTATTCTCTTCCGAGTCAACTATGACACCGGAACGGATATAGAGATGCTTCGGCAGGTGCGGGCGAAGGAACGTCGCGAAGACTATCTCGCGAAGGCTCCCGGTGGTAGCGGCGTGCCCGGTGCCGCCGGCAACGTCTGCGCTGGCCTTAAGCGCGGCAGCCAAGCGCCTGAACTGTAGACGGATGTCGAGCTTACTCATGACGGCTAACGTTCGAGGTAAGGGGCGGCTTGCGCATATGCGCAAGACGTCCCCTTGACTGAGTGGTTAGGCGCCGGTGAAGCACCTACTGCTGCCCGCCACCCCAAGGCTGAAGGGCGTGAAGACCACGAAGCAGCCGCGCGGGTGACCGGAGCGCGGCTCTGCCGCACTGGGGTTGTGGCTGTTTCRGTTAGGCCAGCCATGGAGGCCTTGGCTCGTGATTGATGGCCAARCGCTGCAGGCRTGGCGGGGCAGAGATGSGAGGCTGCTCTCCCGGTTGCCACAGAGAAGCCCATGCCAGMACTCGCTRGATTGGCTGTTTGAYYGTAGARCCGTGACCGTGGCGCCGCTGCCCGAWTGGCGGGCAGACGAGGYGACCGATTTGTRACCACGCAGGCAAGAAGACGGCTGGCGCCGTCGGTGTCCGTGCGCTGGCCGCCGGAGGACGGACAGCCCAAGCTGGCGCCGGAGTGGACACGCTTCTCCCAGGGCCACAGGGCATCGAGACCGAGGCCATGAACGGCAACCATTGGCAGATGACGTTCCAAGTGACTCGAACCCCTCAAAACGGCTGTGCGCTTAACGTTCGACGTAAGGGGCGGACGCAAGTGGGCGAAGCCCGCTTGTGGACGTCCCCTTGACGGAGGGGTTAGGCGCCAGGGCGGTTGCGAAGAGCGCCGACATACCAGTCTTGGCTGAGCAGCCAGTTCGAGTAATCGTAGAAGATGACTGCGAGCCCCTGCTTTGATCGGAGACAGAAGAATTCATTGAGTAGGCCGGCCAGCTCAGCGAGTTGCCCTTCAAGAGATCGCGGTGACGCGCTCGATTCCACCTCAAGCTGAGGAAGCACCAAGCTCTCCCAGGTAAGGTTGTTTCCCCCGTCGGACCGGACAACCAACCACTCTTTCAGACCTTGGAGCGGGCCGCCGCTTTTCGCTGCGTCGAATCCATTCAGGTAGGCACACACGGATGAAGTACTTGGCGACAAGACATACATTCC
>NZ_JBFUGE010000575.1:0-3835 GCF_056403075.1 Ideonella sp. P3_A4
GGCTACCTGTTCCTGCACTTGAACAGGTCAGGGCTCGCAGCCGAGTGTTTCAACACCGTGGCTGACTGCGAAGAAGCGCCGACGCCATTGCGGGTCGAGGCCCTGGTCGGACTGGCGCAGGCCATTCACGGCCTGGGCGAGCACCGTCGCGCTGCCCGAACGCTGGCCTATGCGCTTCAGTTGTCGTCTGGCGAGGCCACCGAGATGAAGCAACTGCTCGAAGTGGCCGAGCTGGAATTGAAGGTGACGGCACGCCTGCGCCAATACGGTGACGCTGCAGCAGCGCGCATGGATGCGCCGCCAGCCCCAGCGACGCTGCGCGCGAAGGCCGAGTCTCTCGCGCACATGCCTGTCGTGTCGCAGCGGCTGGCCTTCCTGGCGGCACTTGGCGAGCCGGGTCTCGGCGTGCCGGGCGGAGCAGCAGGTGTCTTCGACGCGCTGCGCTGGTGGCGCGAGCGGCGCCTGGCCCATGTCGAAGAGGTGGGCCGGATCGAAGCTGCGTTGGCGTTGGTCGAAGAGGGTGATGCGCACACGGCGGGCGACATCCTCGGTGCGCTGGCGTGCGACGACTCGCGGTTGCAGCACCACCGTCACGCCATCGAGTTGGCATTCGTCGTATCCAAGCTGCATTCGCTGCAGGGCCGCTACATGGATGCGCTGCGCTGCTATCGGCAACACGCAAGCCAGACGCTGGCCCGCATCCGGGCGGAACTGCAGCGCGTGCCGTACTCGCGTTTTCTCGAGCTGCAAGAACGTGCCGAGCAGACCGATTCGGACCAGATACGGCTGCCGCTGCGCTACCGACGCGCCTACCAGTTCATCTTGTCGCACCTCAACGAGAAGACCTTGACGATCCGTCGCATCGCGGCCCACATCGACGTGACCGAGCGAGCGCTGCAGATGGCCTTTCGCACCCACCTGGGTCAGACCCCGGCCGAGCTGATCCGTCGCCTTCGGATGGCCCGTATTCGCACCGAGCTGCAGCATCTGGCGGGGCGCGATAGCGTGCTCGCCGTGGCGAACCGCTGGGGCATGGACAACCGGTCGACCCTGGCGCAAAACTATCGTCAACACTACGGCGAAGCACCGACAGCCACGTCGGGCTGTATCAAGCCGCTGCGCATGGGCGGCGAAGAGGGTCTGCAGCAACTCGTGGCCAGCGAGGCTTGACGTCTGCGAGTGCGCGACCATGCGCCCAAACTCGTCACCAGCACCTGCAAGAGGGCCGACCCACGCCGCGTCCGCGGCGCCCCCTGAAGAGGCCAAGCCGGCAGCCGCCGGGTCCGACGCAGGCCGGCGCGGCCGTGTCGATTCGTCGGGACGGCGTTCGTCCGCCGTGCAGACCTTGCTGGGCGCACTGGCTCGCACGATGTTCGATGGCGAGGACGTGACCGACTACACCGCCACGTCCAGCCAAGGACGCACGGAGGACGCAACCGACCCAGAGCCCCATGCCGCTTTGCCACGAGCGGCAGGGGTGGTGCAGCCCGCGGTGCGTCCAAAACGGACGGCGCGAAAACCCATCAAGTCGACGGCGGAGTCGACGCGTGATGCGAGCGCTGGAGCACCAAGTCGAGATCCTTGGTCGGTCGACGTGACCGGCGTTCAGGGCCCTTGGAGCATCGAGCAGGACGATCCGAAGATTGGTGCTGCGGGCCGCGTTGGGCGCGTGCGTGCCGCCAGGGGGCGAGTCGAACGCGCTGGGTTTGGCTCGAACTTGATGCGGCCCGGGGTATGGGGCGCGTTGCTTGCTGCCGTGGCGGCGCTTGTCTTGCTGACGGTGGCCGGGGGCTTCGACCTGGGTGACAGCACGGCCGAGCAGAACAACTCGTCGGCAAAGGGTGCTCGGCCGGCTGCTGCGGCTGAGCGATAGAGGGCCCAAGCTTGCGGAGGCTTGCGAGGCGGCCGATGGGGACACACTCGGGATCACGTTAGACGCTCACCCGAGCGTGTCCCCATCGTCCGCTGCCATCCACGGTGGTAGGGCGAGGCGTGCCAGTGGCAATGTGGATGGAACGCGAACGCGCTGCCATGCCACTGACGGTGGCAGCGAGGAAAGGGCATCCGCCCCGGTGAGTGTCTAACATGAGGCGGGGCGGATGCCCTTTCTTCGCCACGCAGTCCTCAGCGGGTGACTGGGCATCACGTGCCACCAAGGACCAAGGCGCGGTGCCGACCTCATGCCAGCTGTGCGGTTTGGGCTATGCAGAGCTTGCGGAGGCTTGAGTGGCGGCCGAGAGGACACACTCGGGATCACGTTAGACGCTCACCCGAGCGTGTCCCCACCGTCCGCTGCCATCCGCGGTGGTTGGGCGAGGCGTGCCAGTGGCAATGTCAGCGGAAAGCGAACGCGCTGCCATGCCACCGACTGTGGCAGCGAGGAAAGGGCATTTGTCCCGGTGAGTGTCTAACATGAGGCGGGGCGAATGCCCTTTCTTCGCCTCGCAGCCCTCAGCAGACGAGCATCACTCGAAGCGCAAAGAACAAGGCCGGCGTGGTGCCGGCCTTGATTGGGTGGTGTCGCAGGCTACTTCTGCTCGGTGGCCGTGACCGTGCCGCCTGCCTGCGTGAGCGGTTGGTTGGCCGCGTGGTGACGATGCTTGAACAGGCCCTGGATCTTGTGCACCGCGTCGTCGACGAAGGTGAAGATCACCGGGATCACCAGCAGGCTCAGGAAGGTCGAGGTGATCAGCCCGCCGATCACGACGATCGCCATCGGTGAACGGAAGCTCGGATCGACGCCGAGGCCGAGTGCGATCGGCATCATGCCGGCGGCCATCGCGATCGTCGTCATCACGATCGGGCGGGCTCGCTTGTGGCAGGCATCGAGCAGCGCTTCCATCCGCGTCATGCCATGCTCGCGCCGCGCCATGATCGCGTACTCGACCAGCAGGATCGAGTTCTTCGTCGCGATGCCCATCAGCATGATCAACCCGATCATCGACGGCATCGACAGGGCCGTGTGCGTGATGAACAGCGCCATGAACGCGCCCGGGATCGACAGGAACAGCGCCACCAGGATGGTGATTGGCTGCACGAAGTCCTTGAACAGCAGCACCAGCACGATGTAGATGCACAGCACACCGGTCAGCATCGCCAGGCCGAAGCTCGAGAACAGCTCGGCCATTGCTTCCGCATCGCCGACGCTGCGCTGGATCACGCCCGGGGGCAGCTTGGCCAGGCTCGGCAGCGCCAGCGCACGCTTCTCCACCTCGCCCAGCGGCTGGCCGTTCAACTCGATCTCGAAGTTGATGTTGCGCAGCCGGTCATAACGGTCGATCTGCGCGGCACCGCTGTCGATCGCGAAGCTGGCCACGTTGCTCAACATCACCGGGCCACGCGCGCCGGGCACCGACAGGCGCGACAGCAGGTCGAGATCGGTGCGGGCATCGTCGTTCAACTTCACGACCACCGGCACCTGGCGTTGCGACAGGTTCAGCTTGGGCAGCGCCTGGTCGTAGTCACCGGACAGCGCGATGCGCAGTGTGTCTGCGATGGCCGCTGAGGTCACGCCCAGGTCCGCCGCACGGGCGAAGTCTGGCCTCACGACGACCTCAGGCCGCACCAGGCTCAGCGTCGACGTGACTGCGCCGATGCCCGGGATGCTGCGCAGGTCGCGTTCGACCAGCCGTGCATGCTCGGCCAGCACCCGGCCGTCTTCACCGGCCAGCACCAGCAGGAACTTCTCGGCCGAGCCGCCGAAACCGACCTTGGCCCGCACGCCCGGCAGCGGCTGCAGCGCTTCGCGCAGCTGGGCCTCGATGTCCTGCTTGCTGATGCCGTGGCGGTCCTTGCGCGKCGTCATGTTGATGGTCAGCGTGGCCTTGCGCACATC
>NZ_JBFUGE010000576.1:0-3820 GCF_056403075.1 Ideonella sp. P3_A4
GCACGCTGGTGCTGCAAGACCGCGCGGGCATCGTGATCGGCCGCTATCCCGAGCCGGCGAAGTGGATCGGCCATGACGAATCGAGCCGGCTGGAAAGTTTTCGCCAGCAGCAGCCAGAAGGCCGAGGGGTCGGCATCGGGGTCGACGGCGTGCGCCGCTTCTATGCCCTCGCACCGGTGGGCAGCTGGGGCCTGACGGTGGTGGCCGGCGTGCCGGAAGAGGCGGTGCTCGAGCCGGCGCGCAACCAGGCGCGGCAAGCGGCGGTGGCGCTCGGGCTGCTGTCGGTGCTGGTGTTGTGGCTGGCCTGGCGCCTGTCACATCGGTTGGTCGCGCCGCTGGCCCACTTGGCCGCCACTGCGCGCGCCGTGGCCGAGGGTGAGCCGCAGRCCCGTGCCGACGAAGGGCTGCCCGGCGAGTTCAGGACCGTGGCCAGCGAGTTCAACCGCATGCTCGACGGCCGCGACCGCGACCAGGCCCGGCTGGCCGAGTCGGAGCGGCGCTTTCGCGAGATGCTGGACACGGTGGAGCTGCTGGCGATCGCCGCCGACCGCGAAGGCCGCATCACCTACTGCAACGAGTTCTTCCTGCAGCGCACCGGCTGGCAGCTGGACGAGTTGTCCGGCGCCGACTTCGGCGACCGCTGCATGCCGCGCGGCAGCCTGGGCGAGCGCGAGGACTGGCACCTGGCGCTGCGCAATGGCCACCTGCCGGCCCACAACGAAGCCACCTTGCTGACGCGCACCGGCGCCCACCGCCTGGTGCGCTGGAGCAGCACCGTGCTGCGCGACGAGCACGGTTTGGTGGTCGGCCGCGCGAGCATCGGCGAAGACATCACGGACCAGCGCCGCGCCGAACAGCAGGTGCTGCGGCTGTCGGGCTTCCTGACCGCCTTGTCGCGCACCCAGCGCGCGATCATCCACCGCGCGCCGCGCGATGAGCTGCTGCGAGAAGCCTGCGACGCTTGTGTCGACGCCGGCCAGGCGCGCATCGCCAGCGCCTGGCTCAAGGTCGATGACCAACTGGTCGCCGAGGCCTGGGCCGGCCCCGCCGAGCGGCTGTTCGGCCCCATGCCGGCGCAACGCGACCCGCAGGCCGAGGGCTTTGCCCAGACGCTGACCGGCCGCGCACTGTTCGCCGGCCTGCCCGGCGTCTGCAACGACCTCAGTGCAGACGCCTATGCCGCCGACTGGCACCAGCAGGCAGACGCTGCCGGTGTGCGGGCGCTGGCGGTGTTCCCGCTGCGCTGCGCCGGTGCCATCGTCGGCGTGCTGCTGCTGCATGTGGACGAGCCCGACTGGTTCGATGATGCCCTGGTCGACCTGTTGCGCCAGCTGACCGACGACCTGGCCTTCGCGCTGGACAACCTGCAGCGCGAGCAGGCGCGGCTCGAAGCGCAGCGCCAGGCTGCCACCGACCACCGGCGTTTCAAGAGCATCTTCGAAGCGTCGCCGACAGGCATTGCGGTGCGCACGTTGAAAGACGGCCGCCTGCTCGACCTGAACCCGGTCTTCGCGCAGCGCGTGGGCCGCTCGCGCGATCAGTTGCTCGGCCACAACCTGTACGAGCTCGGGCTGGGCATGTCCTACGAGGACTACCAGCGCCTGATGTCGGCGATGAAGGCCAAGGGCCAGGTGCGCGACTTCGAGGCCAAGGTGGTCAACCACGACGGTACCGAGCGCATCATCCTGGTCAACGGTGAGCTGATCGACTACGACGGCCAGCCGGCGGTGCTGACGATCAGTCATGACATCACCGCGCGCCGGCAAGCCGAACAGGCGTTGCTGGCCCGCGAGCGCCAACTGGCCGGCATCGTCGACTCGGCGCTCGACGCGATCATCACGCTCGACGCCTCGCAGCGGGTGGTGATGTTCAACCGCGCGGCCTGCGAGATGTTCCGCGTCAATGCGGACCAGGTGCTGGGCCAGCCGCTGGACAACTTTGTTCCGGCCGAGCTGGTCGAGCGGCACCGCCGCGGCATGCAGGCCTTTCTGGACAGTGGCCGCGAGCAGACGACGCTGGACCACGACCGCCTGCTTTACGGCGTGCGGGCCGATGGCGAGCACTTTGCTTTCGAGGCCGTGGTGTCGCGCCAGGGCGAAGGCGCCGGGATGACGATGACCGCCGTGATCCACGACCTGACCGAGCGGCTGGCCGCTGAAGCCGCGCGCGAGGCGCGCATCGTGGCCGAGGTCGCGAGCCAGGCCAAGACCGAGTTCCTGTCGCGCATGAGCCACGAGCTGCGCACGCCGCTGAACGCGATGCTGGGCTTTGCGCAGCTGCTGAGCGACGACCCGCGCGAGCCGATGAGCACGCGCCAGCACCGCCATCTGGCGCTGATGCGCGATGCCGGCTGGCACTTGCTTGCGTTGATCGACGATGTGCTCGACGTCTCGCGCATCGAGGCGGGCGAACTCGACATGCGGCTGGAGTCGGTGCTGCTGCAGCCATTGATCGAAACGGCGCTGTCGGTGGCGGCCCCGCTGGCGGCGCGGCACAAGGTGCAGTTGCACCACGTGCGGGCGGCAGCCGCTGCCAGGCTGGCGGTACGGGCCGATGCGACGCGGCTGCGCCAGGTGGTGCTGAACCTGCTGTCCAACGGCTGCAAGTACAACCGGCCGGGCGGCGAAGTGCGGGTCGAGGTGGTCGACGAAGGCGAGACCTTGAGCATCGACGTGGTCGACAACGGCGTCGGCATGAACGAGGACCAGCTCGCCCACTTGTTCGAGCCCTTCAACCGGCTCGGGCGCGAACGCAGCATGGTCGAAGGCACCGGCATCGGCCTGCACCTGACGCGCCAGCTGGTGTTGAAGATGAGCGGCACGATCAGCGCGCAGAGCACGGTCGGGCAGGGGACCCGCATGAGCGTGCGGCTGCCGCGCGTCAGCGCTGCCGATACGCTGCGCCGCCTGACGGGGCCGGACCACGTCGAAGGCTCCCCGGTGCCGGTTGAAGACACCCTCGAAGGGTCGATCCTCTACATCGAGGACAACCCGGTGAACCTGATGCTGGTCGAGGAGTACCTGATGCGCTGGCCGAAGGTGGCCTTGTGCAGTGCCGCGACCGGCGAGGCCGGTCTCGCGCAGATGGCGCAGGCGCGCGGACGAGAGGACCACTTCGACCTCTTGCTGCTCGACATGCAGCTGCCCGACATGCACGGCACTGAACTGCTGCAGCAGCTACGCGCGGGCGACCTGCTCAACGGCACGCCGGTGGTGGCCTTGTCGGCCAGCGCGATGCCGGAAGCGGTCGACGCGGCGCTGGCGGCCGGTGCGAGCGAGTACTGGACCAAGCCGCTGAATCTGGCCCGGCTCGGGGTCGACCTGCGGCGTTTTCTGCGCGCGGCAGGCTGAGCCAGCTAACGCGCCAAGATGATGGCGGCGGCGCCCGAGACGATCAGCCCTATCGCCCAGATCCGGTCCAGGTTGAGCCAAGCCGCCCGCAGCGCTTGCAGGCCGACGTAGCGGTAGACGACCCACGCGATGCCGAGCCCCGAGCCGATCATCGCCGCCGTGTGCACCAGCGAGACCACGAGCGCCGTGCCCAGGCCGGCCCGCATCAGCGCCATCATGCCGCCGTGGCCGAAGGTGTCGTCCGATGCGGTGGGTGTCTCGCACAAGCCCATCAGGATCGGCAGCAGCATCAGCGCGGCGCCGTGGGCGGTGGCCATCAGGAACGACCAGAGCGCGAGCTGCGACGGCCGCACGCGCACCAGCCAGCGCGGGTGACGGCGCGACAGCAGCCGCGAGGCGCCGAACAGCAGCACCAGGCTGCCCGCGGCGATGCGGATCTCGCTGCTCCATTGCAGCAGCCAGCTCAGCAG
>NZ_JBFUGE010000577.1:0-3817 GCF_056403075.1 Ideonella sp. P3_A4
CTGCTGCGCGAAGACGAGCTGATCGTCGTGCAGGGCAAGGTGCAGCCGGACCGTTTCTCCGGCGGCCTGCGCTTGAACATCAACCAGGTCTGGGACCTGGCGGGCGCCAGGGCGCGCTTCGGCCGCTACTTGGCGGTTGAGCTGAACGGCAGCGGCGCGGCGCCGGTGACCGACCTGGTTCGCAGCTTCCCAGCGAAGGTCGAGCAAGCCGGTGAAGAGGGCGCCGGTGATTTGGTGCAAGGCCTCGGCGTGCGCCTGATGGTCAAGCGGCCCGGCGCGACCGCCGAGCTGGACCTGGGGACGGCGGGCCGTTTCTGGCCCAGCGACCAGGCGCTCGCGCGCTGGCGCCAGCTGGCACACGAGGGCAAGGCGGCCATCGTCTACGGATAAGCCCTGATCAACCAGGTGGTAATAGTTGGTTTCTGGGGCCTTGATCGGACAACCGAAAGGACGATTAGCGCGTTTCAATGTGAAGTTGTGTTGCGCTTGTCCGCTTGCGGAGGTCTTGACCATGAGAACGATGAAAGAAACCCACCACGTCCATCCGGCCGCGCGCGCGGCAGTTTGCACCTTGGCGCTGGCCGCCGTCGGCCTGGTTGGCCTGCTGGCCAGCCCGGTATCAAGGGCCGCCGACGTGGGCGTATCGATCTCAGTCAGCCAGCCGGGCGTCTATGGCCGCATCGACATTGGCCGCTTCCCGCAGCCTGAATTGATCGTCGCTCAACCGGTGGTGGTTCGCCAACCGCGGGTGGTGGTGGCGCAGCCGGTGCAGCCCGTTTATCTGTGGGTGCCGCCGGGCCATCAGAAGAACTGGGGCAAGCACTGCTACCGCTACAACGCGTGCGGCGTGCCGGTCTACTTCGTCAAGGAAGAGTGGTACCGCGCGCATGTGGCGCAGAGCCAGCCGGCCTACGGCAATGAGCGTGAGCACGGCCATGGCCACGGCCGCGGCCACGACAAGCACGACGACTGATCGAAGCCTGGCGTAGCGTCGCCCCACGTAATTGAGGCGCGCTTCCCTTGCATTTGGGGCTTTCGCCTCCTGCCGACCGGCCTAGACTGGTTGGCATCATGCAGTTCCCAACCCCCGTCACTGGCCTGATCCTCACTGGGGGTGGTGCGCGGGCGGCTTACCAGGTGGGTGTGCTGCGCGCACTGGTCGACATCCGCCGGCAGTGCGATGCGCCAGCCGGCAACCCCTTTCCCGTGATCACCGGCACCTCGGCCGGCGCCATCAACGCCGCCGCGCTGGCAGGCGATGCCGACGACTTCGAGAAAGGCGTCGCCAAGCTGGTGTCGATCTGGCAGGGCTTCCATGCCGACCAGGTCTACCGCTCCGATTCGATCGGCGTCATCCGCACCGGTGCACGCTGGCTGACGATGATGTCCATCGGCTGGGTCATCGCCCGGTGGCGCCGGCTCAAACCCCGCTCACTGCTGGACAACGCGCCGCTGGCTGGTCTGCTGGAGCGCATGGTGCGGCTGGAGCGTATCCCCGAGCTGATCCGCGACGGACACTTGAAGGCGCTGGCTGTCAGCGCCTCCAGCTACACGTCCGGTGAGCACGTCACGTTCTACAACGCTGCCGAAGAGGTGACTGCCTGGGTGCGATCACAGAGGCGAGCGGTGCGCGACCACATCGGCTTGCCGCACCTGCTGGCCTCGTCGGCGATTCCTTTCGTTTTCCCTGCCAAGCAGCTGACCATCGACGGTGAACCGGAATGGTTCGGCGATGGTTCGATGCGCCAGGCGGCGCCGATCTCGCCGGCGATCCACCTGGGAGCCGAGCGCATCCTGGTGATCGGTGCCGGCCGCATGCACGAACCGCCCGGCAAGCGCCAGGTCAGCGGTGACTATCCGACCATGGCGCAGATCGCCGGCCACGCGCTGTCGAACATCTTCCTCGACGCGCTGGCGGTCGATTTCGAACGCCTGCAGCGCATCAACCGCACCTTGCAACTGCTGCCGGCCGAGGCCCGTGAGAAGAGTGCGCTGCGGCCGATCGACGTCTTGCTGATTGCACCGAGCCAGCGCCTGGACGACATTGCGGCACGCCACATCGAGGCCCTGCCATTGACCATTCGCACACTGTTGCGTGGCGTGGGGGTGAGCGGGCAGGGCAGTGACGCCAGAGGCGCGGCCCTGGCCAGCTACCTGCTGTTCGAGGCCGACTTCACCCGCGAGCTGATGGACCTGGGCGAGAGCGACACGCTGGCCCGTCGCGACGAGGTGGCGCACTTTTTCGGTTGGGTGCCGCGCTGGCCTGCCGATGGCGACGAGTCGAAGTCACCGGCGAAGCGGCATGCGTCTGCCRTCAATGACCCGGTGACGCCGGAAACCGTGCACTACTTTGCCGGCGGCGCAGCCGCCGCACCGTTGCCGGCCTGATCGGCCGAATACGGCTGGCCGGCCACCCGCAACCCCGCGGCAGACAGCCGGGTAGCGTGGCTCGGGCCGATGCCCTTCATGCGGGCGATGAAGTCTTCCCAGCTTTCGAACCGACCTTGCGCCCGCTCCGTCAAGATGCGCTCGGACAGCTGCGGCCCGATCCCCTTGATCATCTCCAGCTCGGCTTGATTGGCGAGGTTCAGGTCTGTGGTGTGCGGCAGGGCGGCCAGCGCGAAGGCGGTCAGTCCCCATCCAAGGATTCCTTGGATCGCACGGCAGAAGAGGCGATGGGAAATCGAGCTATGCCACATCAGTGCAAGCATGCCATGTTGCCTCGGCGCCCTTCCCGACGCCCCATGAAAAAAGCCGCACCGGTTGTCCGGTGCGGCTTTTGGATCGGATCAGACCGGAGTCAGATCAGAAGTTGTGGCGGATGCCCACGGCGAAGTGGTTGCGGTCGCCACCGTAGAACTGGTGCGGGCCGTTGGCATCGACGAAAGCGATGGCGTCGCCGGCGTTGACAGCGGTGTAGTACGTGTACAGCTTGGTGCGCTTGCTCAGGTTGTAGTTGTAGCCAACCGTCCACTGAGTGGCTTCGCTCTCGTTCACATCGCCGCACTCGCCGGCGCGGCCGACGTTCAGGTGCAGTTCGTTGGCACCGAAGGCGTACATGCCCGACACGCGGAAGTACGTGCGGCTGTCAGCGCAAGTCATTTCGGTATCACGCTGAACCAGCGCGCCAACTGTGAAGGCGCCGAATTCGTACAGGCCGCGGATAGCGAACTGCCTGGCGTCGCCTTGCTTCTCGAAGCCAGCACCCAGGTGCAGAGGGCCACGGTCGAAGTTGGCAGCCAAGTCGTACGTCTTGTCTTCAGCACCACCCGTGGGGCCACTTTCGGCGACCGAGACGTGCAGCTGGAAGCCGCCCATGCTCGGGGAAGCATAGCCAACCTTATTCTGGGTGACGTACTTGGTAGCGTAGAACGCGTCCGACGAGTCGCCCGTCTCGTGGTTGTGCATGCCGATGTAATCGGACGTGGCGTAGTACGACTCAGGCGTGAAGGTGCCCAGGCGCACGGTACCGAAACCGCCGCTCAGGTTCACTTCAGACTGGCGACCCCAGAAGGTCGAAGAGGCAGAGCCGGTCGACGGATCAAAACCGTGTTCGATCTGGAAGCCGGCCTTCAGGCCGCCACCCAGGTCTTCCGTACCCTTGAAGCCGATACGTGACGAGTTGTTGTTGACTTCGCCGACGCGGTCGCTGTCTTCACCGTACTTCGAGCTTTCAACAGTCACGTTCAGGCGGCCGTACACGGTCACCGACGACTGGGCGAAGGCGCCAGAGGCGGCCACAGCGGCCAGCAGGCCGAGCGCGATTTGCTTATTCATGTGAGTCTTCTTCCTCTCGTTTAGGGGGGAACCCGAATTC
>NZ_JBFUGE010000578.1:0-3801 GCF_056403075.1 Ideonella sp. P3_A4
ATTCCGGCCGCTCTGGCAGGCAAGGATCTGCGCGTGTGCTCGAACACCGGCAGCGGCAAGACCGCGGCCTTCGTGCTGCCCGCGCTGATGAAGGTGATCGCGGCCCGCCAGGACCCGGCGCAAAAGCCGCAACGCGGCGTTGTGCGTGGCCCGCGCATCCTCGTGCTGGTGCCCACCCGTGAACTCGCGATGCAGGTCTGCAAGGCCGCGTCCGACTACGGCCGCCACGTGCAATTCCTGTCGGTCACCACCGTCGTCGGCGGCGTGCCCTACCCGGCCCAGCTGAAGGCCCTGCGCAGCCCGCTGGACATCCTGGTCGCCACCCCCGGCCGCCTGATCGACCACCTGGGCAGCGGCAAGGCCGTGCTCGAAAATGTCGAAATGCTGGTGCTGGACGAAGCCGACCGCATGCTCGACATGGGTTTCATCGAAGACATCGAGCACATCGCCCAAGCCCTGCCCGAAAAGCGCCAGACCCTGATGGCCAGCGCCACCTTCGACGGCGAAGTCGGCCAACTGGCCCAGCGCCTGCAGCGTCCGGACTTCGAACGCATCCAGATCACCGGCCACACCGCCAAGCACGAGAACATCGCGCAGCAGCTGATGTGGGCCGACAACCTCGACCACAAGCATGCGCTGCTCGACTCGCTGCTGACCGACCGCGAGGTTGATCAGGCCGTTGTCTTCACCAGCACCCAGATCGACGCCGACCGCCTGGCCGATCGCCTGCACGAGATGGGCCACAAGGTCGCCTCGCTGCACGGCGGYATGCCGCAAGGCCGCCGCAACCGTGTGCTGCAAGGCCTGCGTTCGCGCCAGCTGCGCATCCTGGTGGCCACCGACGTCGCTGCCCGCGGCATCGACGTGCCGACGATCAGCCACGTCATCAACTACGGTCTGCCGCTGAAGGCGGAAGACTACGTGCACCGCATTGGCCGCACCGGCCGTGCCGGCCGCTCGGGCCGCGCCGTGACGCTGGCCGAGCGCCGCGACGTGCCGATGATCCGCCGCATCCAGCACTACACGACGCAGCCGATTCCGGTTGCGACGGTTGAAGGCCTGGAGCCCCAGCGCGCCGCACCGGAAACCATGCAGCGCCCGCCTCGCGGCGGTGCCCCGCGTGGCAATTCTGGCGGCGGCTATGGCCGTGTCGGCGACTACTTCAACAACAACCGTGGTGGCCCGCGCCACAACGACCGTGGCCATGGCGGTGGTGGCTATCACGGCCATCAAGGCCAGCAGGCCCAGGGCGACCGCTTCGGCGGTGATCGCCGTCCGCCGGCTGACCGCAGCCCGTTCGAGCACCGCGAGCGCCCCGCGTTCGACCAGCAGCGCCCGGCCTTCGAACACCGTGAGCGCCCGGCTTTCGAGCACCGCGGCGACCGCCCTGGCTTCGTGCGCGCTGATGCGCCGCGCCAGGACCGTGCGCCGCAGCGCCCGGCTCACGCGCCGGCCAAGTTCTCGCCTTCGAGCAAGCCGCGCTTCGACAACAAGGGCTCCAGCGCCGGCAAGCGGCCGCGGAAGTCGGTGTAAGCCTGCTGGGGCGGCACCGTGTCGCCCACGGCATAGATGTGGCGGTGCAAGCGCGCCGCCACATCCGCATCAAAGGGGTTCCCCACCTCTTCAAAGGCGCCGAAAGCATCGGCGTCCAGCACCTCTGCCCACAGGTAGACGTAGTAGCCGCAGGCATAGCTTGAGCCGGCAAACACGTGCTGAAAGTGCACCAACCGGTGCCGCATCCCCACCGCCGGCGGCATGCCGAGCCGGGCCAGCTCTTCACGTTCGAACACGCAGATGTCGTCCGGCGCCGCCTCGTCGGTGCGCGCATGCAGTGCCAGATCGACCAGCGCGCTGCCGAGATAACTCACCGTGTCGAAGCCCTGGCCCCAACGCTGCGCGGCCTGCAATCGATCGATCAGCGCCTGCGGGATCGGCTCGCCGGTCTGCCAGTGGCGCGCATGCCTGCCCAGCACCTCGGGTTGGCTCAGCCAATGCTCGAACAGCTGCGACGGCAATTCGACAAAGTCGCGCAGCACCTGCGTGCCAGCCAGCCGGTGGTAGGTGACCTTCGACAGCAGCCCGTGCAGGCCGTGGCCGAACTCATGGAACAGCGTGCGCGCATCGTCGAACGACAGCAGCGTCGGCTCGCCTGGCGCGGCCTTCGCGAAGTTGTTGTTGTTGACGATGATCGGCGCCGGCACGCCGCGGTTCTTCGACTGGTAGTTGAAGTCGCTCATCCACGCGCCCGAGCGCTTGCTCTGGCGCGCGAAGTTGTCGTGCAGGAACAGGCCGGCGCTGCGGCCTGAGCCATCGAACATCTCGTAGGCCTTGACGTCCGGGTGGTAGGCCTTGACCTCGGGCCGCGGCTCGAAGCGCACGCCGAACRGGCGCTGCGCACAGTCGAACAAGGCCTGCACCATGTTGTCGAGCGAGAAGTACGGCTTCAGCTCGGCTTCGTCGATCGCATAGCGGGCTTGGCGCACCTTTTCTGACCAGTAGCGCCAGTCCCAGGCCTGGGGTTCGCCCTGAACGAGGTGCGTGCGCATCATCGCGACCAGCGCCTGGCGTTCACGCTCAGCAGCCGGCAGCGCCCGGCGCCAGACCTCGGACAACAGTTGCCGGACGGCCCCCTGCTCGCCGGCCATCGTGTCGGCCAGCGCGTAGTCGGCATAGCTGGCGCAGCCATGCGCGGCGGCCTGCTGCTGGCGCAGCCGCAGGATCTCTTTGGCCAGTGCGCGGTTGTCGGTCGGCCCGCTCGATTCGCCGCGGCCGACCCAGGCGCGCCAGGCGGCCTCACGCAGATCGCGCCGCTCCGAGAAGGTCAGGAACGGCACGATCAGCGAGCGGTTCAGCGTCACCACATGGCTGCCATCGGGCAGGCCGCGCTCGGTGGCCGCCTGGCGCGCGGCTGCGCGCACGAAGCTGGGCAGGCCGGCCAGATCGGCCTCGCCTTTCAAGTGCAGCAGGTAGCTCGATTCGTCGGCCAATACGTTCTGCGCAAAGCGGGTCGTCAACGTCGCCAGCTCCTGCATGATGGCCGAGTAGCGCGCCTGCGCCGCTGGGTCGAAACGGGCACCGGAGCGCACCGCGTCTTCGTGCAGACGCTCGAGCAGGCGCAAGGCCTCGGGCGTCAGGCCCAGGCCCGCGCGGTCGGCGTGCAGCGCGTCCAGGCGCTTGAACACGCCGGCGTGCATCTTCACCGCGCTGTCATGCGCGGCCAGCGGCGCGGCCATCTCGCGTTGCACCGCCTGCAGGGCGGGCGACGTTTCCGACGCGGTCAGGTTGCCCAGCACCGCCTCCAGGCGATACAGCAGCGCACCGGCACGGTCGAAGGCCGCGACGGTGTTGTCGAAGCTCGGCGGCTCGGCCTGGGCACCGATCGCATCCAGCTCGGCCAGGTGCTGGCGCATCGCCTCGGCCAGTGCCGGCGCAAAGTGCTCAGGGCGGATCTCGTCGAACGGCGGCAAGCCGAACGGCCCGGTCCAGGTGGCGAGCAGGGGGTTGGAAGTCGATGTGGAGGTGGATGGCATGAACGGCAGCCGGATGACAGTCTGATGGCGGCGATGATGCCATTGGGCGTGGGGCGCGGCCCTCGCCAATCACCCCAGTGCCTGCCCGGCTTCCTGCGACGCCGTCCACCGCCCGCACAATTCGCGCATGCCCGCTCCTAACTCGACGCCGGTCCGCACCGGCCTGATCGGCTTCGGCTACGCCGGCCGCACCTTCCACGCCCCGCTGCTGTGCACCACGCCGGGGCTGGCGCTGGTGGCCGTCGCCAGCTCGCAGCCCGCGGCCGTACGG
>NZ_JBFUGE010000579.1:0-3801 GCF_056403075.1 Ideonella sp. P3_A4
CAATCTCTCGCCGATGTCTTCGGCCTGGGCGCTCGGCGATCGCCTCGTGCTGGGCCTGGGCCGGGCCAGCCAGGGCTGCGAGAACTTTCTGCTGACGCGCGAAGCCGTGGTCAACCTGCCTGGGCCGGCGCAGTGCACGGCGGTGGAAGCCTTGGCTCCGACGACCGGCAGGCACCCGGTGCCGGACTACAAACAGGCGATGGGCTACCGGCACGAAGCCGACAAGTTCTCGTTGGCTGGGCTGACGCCGGTACCGTCCCGGTTCGTCGGCGCGCCCCGCATTGCCGAATGCCCGATGCAGCTCGAGGTCCGCCTGCTGGCGGCCCACGAGGCGACGGTGGTCGACGGCGACGACCCGGAGTTCGTGCTGCTCGAAGCCAAGGTGATGCAGGTCCACGCGCACGAAGACATCGTGCTGCCCGACAGCCAGTACATCGACACCGGACGCTGGAGCCCCTTGCTCTACGTCTTTCGCCACTACTTCGGCACCGGGGGCCGGCTGGGTCGAAACTTCCGCGCCGAGACTTGAGGCGCTCGACGCCTGGCGTATTTACTTGGACGCGCGCGGCGCCGGCTTGACGCCGCTGCTCACCTCGAGCAACGCATGTTCAGTGGCGGCGGCAATTTGGGCTGCGAAAGTTTCACTACCAACCGCGCGCGCCAGCGTGACGGCACCCACCAGCGCCGACAACGCGGCGCAAGCCGTCTCGATATCCCGCGGTGCTTTGGTTGACACGGGCCCGTTGACGATGGTTTGCGCCACGTCCAGCAATGCCGCCTCAAACGTTGCCCGAGAGGCATCGTCCGAACGCGCGACTTCTGATGGCATGGTCTGCAACGTACAACCCTCCGACAAGTCGCAGCTGCGCTTGGCGCTGAGGTAGAAGCGCACGAACTCGGGCCACCAGGCACGGCCATGCTGCTGCTGGAAGTACAAGACCCCGCCGCGCAGATCGGCCATCCCTTGCTTCACCGATTCGCGAAAGGCCTCTGCCTTGGAGCCGAAGTGAACGTAGAAGGCGCCCGATGTCAGCCCCGCCTCCTTCACCAGGCCGTCTACCCCGATGCCACCGAAGCCACCTTTGCGGAACCCGCGCCCGGCGGCTTCCAGGATGCGTTGGCGCGTCTGTTCCTTTTGCTCAGACCTGGACACGATCGATCCTGCAGCTTGTGGAGAATCGATTGTAGTTGACGGGATAACGGTCGTTATGTAATCTCGAATCACGATCGTTACTCGACCAGACCATGCAGCTCTCCAACTACCTGTTCTTCACCGACCGCTGCGACGAGGCGCTGGCCTTCTATGAGTGCTGCGGGCTGGGCCGCACGGTCGACATGCTGCGCTACGGCACCGGTGGCATGCCTGTGAAGAACGAAGCCATGCGCGGCAAGGTCATGCATGCCAGGTTCGAAGGGCCGGGCGTGCAGTTCTACGCCTCGGACAACGACGACGCGGAACCCATGCGAGGCTCGGCCCACTTGCTGGCGATGGACGATCGCGACTCGACGGACAGGCTCTTCGGCGACTTGGCTGTGGGCGGGACGGTGACGACGCCGCTGGGCATTCAGCCCTGGGGCGACTACTACGGAAAGTTGACCGATCGATTTGGTGTCCAGTGGATGTTGAACTGCCATGAAGAAAGCCAGGCGCCAACCCGTTGAAGACGGGCAGGCCGGGCACACCCAACGGAACATCGGGGCAGCTACCATGGCGCGATGCCTGACTGCTTCTTCCCGTGTCGATGCCGGATGTTCTTCGAGGCGGCGAAATGAACGCGCCACTGCCCCCCGGCCAGCGTGAGACTGAAGACTTTCCGCGCTTCGGCTTGACGCCGTTCGCTGTTCGTTTCCCGACGACCATCGACACGATCTCGCTGCAGATCAGCGGCGATGTGAAAGCCCCGGTGGACGTCGGCCCGGCACTGGCTTCGCTGGCCCGCGTCGAACAGCAATCCGACTTTCATTGCGTGACCACCTGGACACGCCGCGCGCTGCCCTGGAGCGGCGTGCGCTTTGCAGATTTCTACCGCGAGGTCGTCGTGCCCATGGCCGGCGCGGCGCCCGAGGCGAGCTTTGTCGTGCTGCGCGGGCAAGACGGTGCCCGCACCAGCCTGCCGCTCGAAGACTTGCTCGCCCCCGACGTGCTGCTCGCCGATCGCCTGTTCGGCCAGCCGCTGACGATCGAGCATGGCGCGCCACTGCGCCTGGTGGCTCCCGCCCACTATGGCTACAAGAGCGTCAAGCACTTGAACCGCATCGAGTTCTGGCGCAGCGGCGAGAACTACCGGCCGTTTGGCCTGCGCTTCATGGTCCATCCGCGAGCCCGCGTGGCCCATGAAGAGCGTGGGCAATGGGTGCCGGGTTGGCTGTTGCGACATCTGTACCGGCCGCTGATCCGTTCGACGGTGGCGCGGTTCGAGCAGGCCATGCAACAACGTCTTCAATCTTCCGGCGCTGGCGTGTCAGGAGAGCGTTCATGAAAACCGTCTGGGTCATCGACGGGGCCTACCTGTTCAGCTACGGGCGCACGCGGCCATTCGACTACCTGAAGCTGAAGAACGAGCTGGTGCGCCTGAGCGGCGGGCCGATCCACGAGAGCTACTACCTGAACTCGACCCGTGATCCGGCCGACGACGCCCGCAACGCCTTCCACACCTGGTTGAAATCGGCGCCGCCGCGCGGGCCGAAGATCCGCGTGCAGCTGTACCAGTTGAAAGACGTGCACCTGACCTGCGTCAACTGCAACCACCAGTTCGACCGCGAGGTTCAAAAAGGCGTGGATGTCGGCATCGCCACGCTGATCGTCAAGTTGGCGGCGCAGAACCTGTACGACCGCCTGATCCTCGCTGCTGGTGACGGTGACTTCGAAGACGCCATCGACTACGTGAAGTCGGAGCGCCAGAAGGAAGTCTGGGTCTGTGGCTCGCAGGCCAACCTCTCGGCCGACCTGCAGTCCTATGCCGACAACGTGGTCTGGCTGGAAGACCTGCACCCGGCGATCGACAAAGGCCCCTGAGCCTTGCTGCAGCGCGCGGCTCTCTCCGCGCGCTCTGCTCAGACTTGCACCAGTGCCTGCGCCACCGATGCCTGCACCGCGCGCAGCGCCGGTGGCCTGGCCGCCAAGGCCGACACGCTCACCACGAGCGCGACCCAGGCGGCCACACCCCACCAGGCCACGGCAAAGGGCAACGGGGCGACGAAGCCGAGGCTGCCGATCAGCGCATCGAGCAGCGCCGTCAACGGCAGCGACAGCGCGAAGGCACCCAAGCTGCTGATCGCGCCGATCCACTGGGCCTCGGCATTCACCAGGCGCAGCAGCCGGCGCGGCGTGGCGCCCAGCGTCTTCATCACCGCCAGTTCGCGGCTGCGCTCGACCACGCTGATGCCCAGGCTCGCGGCCAAGCCCAGGCTGCCGACCACCGCCATCACGACCGCCATCGCCAGCAGCGCGCGGATCAGGATCACGATGTGATCGCCCATCGCGGTGCGCAACTCGGTCAACGGCTGAGCGGTCTGCACGTGGCCGCCGGCGGCCGTCACCTGGTCGTCGATGCGCCGGATCAACGCATCGCGCTGGTGGGCCTCGGTGGCATGGGTGGCCACGCGCAGCACCCGCGCCCGGCCTTCGGTGCCGGTGCGGTGCGCAAAGGCGGTGTCGCTCACGTAGGCGACGCCGGCGGCGCCGATCTCTTCGACCACGCCGACCAGGCGCCAGTGTGTGACCACACCGTCGATCGACAGGGCGACCGGGTCGCCCAGCCGCAGGCCTGGGCGCTGCGCGATCGCGGCGTGGTTCAGGAC
>NZ_JBFUGE010000580.1:0-3790 GCF_056403075.1 Ideonella sp. P3_A4
CCGTCGTCCAGATCGGCGCCGGCAACCGGCTGTCCCATCACCTTGCGGCCGCGCCGCAAGCCGAGCTTGCTCGGCTTCCGGCGGCGGCCGCGGGCTCAGGGTTAACCCGCGACGCGGGGCGGGACGTGCTAGTAACACGTCCCGTTTGTCCAAATTTTTGGACTGCTGAACAGCAGGCCCCGTTCTTTGTCGACTGGCTGAGCATCAGCCAGGTGCACGGTCAGGGTGGTCTGCCGATCGTCGATTCCGGGTGTGTTCTCGGCGTCGATGAGGATGGCGAGCTGGAGTGGAAGACGACTCGGGCGGTCAAGCACGAAGGCTCGTTCGAGACCTCGCTAAACGTCCGATGTGATGGCGAGCGGGTCACCTTCTCGGGCAACGTTTCCCGCTTCGGCCGGGCTGAAAACTTGTTCGGTTTCGGCCTGGTCGAGTGTTTCCGCCGGGTCAACGCTGTGCTTGCGCACTACGGCCTACCTGCGTTCACCTCGGGTCAGCGCATCGAGTACGTCAAGCGTGGCGATGTCCGCTACGGCTACACAGGTGCTCGTATCAGCCGCATCGACCTAACGGCCAATTTCGAGGCAGGCAGCGCGGACAACGCGCACGCCGTCATGCAGTACCTGGGTGCTCAGCACGCGGGACGGCAGGAGGGAAGGGTACTCGGTCAGGGCGAAACCGTCGCCTGGGGCTCTGGCTCTCGCCGGCAGTACTGGAAGGCCTACATCAAGCATTTGGAGCTGCAGCGACACGGCTGCGAAGACCAACGAGTGATTGAGCACTGCGCCTCGCGCGGCGTGGTGCGCTTTGAGGGAACGCTACGGTCTAACGCCCTGACCGATATCGGCTGCGCATTCTTGGGCGACTATGAATCGGGGTGGGCCATGGGCCAACTTATCCAACTGTTCAACGAGCACACGGAAGTGCTCTCTCGTGCCAAGCAAAGCACTGACGACTTCGAGGAGCTGCCTCGCGCCCTGCGCGCGACTGCACGCGACTACCTCGCTGGTATGGACGTCAAGGCACGAATGGGCCGCGCCAGCTTCTACAGCCACCGCAAACAGTTGCTTTCGTACGGCATCGATATCGCCGTGCGCAACGTCAAGCCTTTTCAACCTCGGGTGCGCTTGATCGAGCTGCGTCCCGCTGAGGTTCCCACCTGGTATCAGCTCGATCAAGCAGCCTGAAAGGGGCACAAGTCATGCGAGTCAAAGTCATCGGCATCAAGCGTTTCGAGGGAACGCTAGACGGCAAGGCCATCAACAGCGGCAAGCTGTTTTGCGAAGTGAAGCTGGACGACAGCCGCAATGGTCAGACCCAGTTTTCGAAGGGTCTGGCGATCGAAGAGATTCGTTTGCCCAGCGCCGAGCTGGTCAAGCGCGTCGAGCACYTGCCGCTGCCGTTCTGGGCCGAGCTGGATACCGAGCGCGTGAGCAACGGTCGCGAGGCGAAGGAAGTCGTGTACGACATCCGGCCGGTCGATCTTGCGACGCCGGCACCGGTCAAGGCAGTGAAGGCGGCCTAAGGTCATGCTCGGCGCTGTCTTGCTGGTGTTGGGCGCTTCCTTTGCCGGGGCTTCGCTCTACGGCGTGTGGCGCTTGCTGATGAGCCGCTGATGGGCATCGCAGCTAACGGGTTCTGTCATGCCACTGCAGAGGATGCAGCCTTGCATGCGTGCGGCACCTTGTACCCATTGGCCACTGCAGGCGTCGCCGGCGACGGCTCTGCGGTGACGGTGCTGGTCCAGTGCTCTGGCGTGACCGGCACGACCATGAACCTGCAGCGCTATCGCGACGGCGTCGACCTGGGTAGCCAGGCCGTGGCTTTCGTCGGTGCGCCCTGTGACGAGATGGTCTGGCTCACCTACACGCCCTTCAGCTTAACGGCAGAGCAGGGCACCGTGCTGGCGCTGGCCGTGGCTGCAGTCTGGGGCATCGGCTGGTGCTGGAAGGCCTTCCAGCGAACCCTGAACACTGGCGCTGAGCCAGCAAACGAATAACCGCGTGTTGCGGTCCCCTCGTGCGTGACACCGATAGCGCACGGGTTCTGTTGTCGGTGTGGAGAGTTCGAATGAACAAGATGTTTCGCTACGTGAGCCAGAACAAGAAGGCCATCGCCGCCGGCGCGGCCGTGGCTGCCATGGGTGCTGCCCACGCTGCAGCTGGTGACCCGGACACCTCGGCCATCGTTGCCGCCGGCGCTTCGGTTGCCGTGATCGGTGCCGCCGTGTTCGCGGTGTCGGTGGGCTCGAAGCTGTGGAAGTGGTTCAAGTCGGTTCTGTGATCCGACGGCACGAATCAGCAACGTGCCAGGGACCTAGGGCCGCTTCCTAGGTCCCTTTTTTCATCTGGGGGTCTGTCATGGGTATTTGGGTGTTAGTCGCGCTTCTGGGGGGGGTATGGCTCGCCTTGGATTGATCGTTTGCATGCTAGTCCTGGCAGTGCTGTCGGGCTTGCTCGTACCCTCGCCAGCTAGGGCCTACGGGCCGTCGCCAGGCGTTCCCGTGACCATCGACTGCTACGAGGTCACCTCGACGTTGAACGGCAAGTACTACCCCAGCAAGGGCGCTTGTCCTGGCAGCGTCGGTGGAGCTCGTGATGCGGATGCAGCCTTTTACGTTTCCGAGATGCAGCGAACGGCGGCTTCGAACGTGCACTACAGCTTCTCTGCCTTTACCAATTGCCCGGACTTTCCGGGGCCGACTGGCATGTGCAAGTGGGACATGCAACGTTGCGTCGACGGCAACGCCTGCACGATGCAGCCGGTTGGCATGACCTACGTTCACACCCAAAAGCAGGATTCGAAGTGTGATGGGGCTGGCTACCTGAAGTCTGGCGGTATGTGCTTTTGCGCGCCTGGCTACGCGTTGGTCAACAACTTGTGCCAGCCGTCTATGTGCCCGGCTGCCGGTGGTGTCGTCCCCAACACCGATGGCAAGACCTTTCAGTCGAGCGATACGAGTTCATCGGGGTTTCTCGGTTGCTTTAACGGCTGCCTGGTGTCGGGAGCTTTCGGCGCGAGGTCTGACGGTGGCGAGCACTGGATCATGGGTCCGCTGGTTCACACCGGCCAGCAGTGCAACCCTCAGGGCCAGGGGGGCACCTATCCGGGCATGAGTGACACCACGCCGAAGGTCGACAGTTGCCCACCGCCCAAGTGCCCTGGCTCGGTCAATGGCACCGCGGTTTGCGTGCCTTGCAGCGATACGTCGACGGGCGATGTCTCGAAGCCCAGCGGCTCGCAGAACAGCGGAGGCACCGAGACAACTACCACTTGCAGAGGGGGTGTCTGCACGACCACGACGAAGAACATCGGCGGTGATGGCACGACCGGCAACCCGACCGGCACGCACACCGGCACCGGGGGCAGCAACCCTAACGCCAACGGTACAGGCACCGGATCGGGCGATGGCAATTGCACGGGCAGCGACTGCCAGGATCAGCCGTCGTTCTGCGAAGACAACCCCGACTCGCCGATCTGCAAGGACTCGAACTGGGGCGGCTCGTGTGAGGCCTCGTTCAGTTGCGACGGAGACGAGATCCAGTGCGCCATCGCCAAGGAACAGCACATGCGCAACTGCACGTTGTTCGTGACTCATACGGACCTGTCGGACAAGGGAGCCGAAGCGACGCAGGGTGGTGACCAGCCGGTCGGCCACCCCTTCAGGGATGCACAGGCAACGTCGATCGACTTTTCGACTCGGATCGACCGCTCCAACCTGTTGTCAGGCAGCTGCCCAGCTGGCCGGACCATCACGGTCATGGAGCGGTCAATCGTGCTGTTGACCCAGGAG
>NZ_JBFUGE010000581.1:0-3733 GCF_056403075.1 Ideonella sp. P3_A4
GTACTGCATAGGAACGCCGCAGCGCGTGTTGGCGCGCTTGAACCGTGGAAGCGAGCGAACCTACCAGGGAAGTTCAACGCAGTCCATGACAAGGCCATGGCACCAACATGTGGCGTCGCATACCACTTTGACGGGCTGGTATGGAAAGCGCCGAGGCGGCGCAGTAACCACCGCGCCGCCCCGGGATTAGGTTCAATGCACGACGCGTTCGAAGACGAACTCTGCGCCTTGCAGGCCGACCGGGATCACGTCCTTCGCGCCGAAGCGGCCTTCGAGGATCAGCCGCGCGACCGGGTTCTCGATGCGCTGCTGGATCGCACGCTTCAGCGGCCGCGCGCCGAACACCGGATCGAAGCCGACCTTGGCGATCTCGGCCAGCGCCTCGGGCGACACCTCGAGCTTCATTTCCATCTTGGCCAAGCGGGCTTCCAGCGCCTTCAGCTGGATCTTCGCGATCGCCTCGATGTTGGTGCGGTCGAGCGCATGGAAGACCACTGTCTCGTCGATGCGGTTCAAGAACTCGGGCCGGAAGTGCTGCTTGACCTCGACCCACACCGCGTCGCGAATGTCTTCGGCCGGCTGCCCGGCCATCTGCATGATCAGGTGCGAGCCCAGGTTGCTGGTCATCACGATCACGGTGTTCTTGAAGTCCACCGTGCGGCCCTGGCCATCGGTCAGTCGACCATCGTCGAGCACCTGCAGCAGCACGTTGAAGACGTCCGGGTGGGCCTTCTCGACCTCGTCGAGCAGCAGCACGCTGTAGGGCTTGCGGCGCACGGCCTCGGTGAGCGCCCCGCCCTCTTCGTAGCCCACGTAGCCCGGCGGCGCGCCGATCAGGCGGCTCACGCTGTGCTTCTCCATGAACTCGCTCATGTCGACGCGGATCATGTGGTCTTCGCTGTCGAACAGGAAGCCCGCCAGCGCCTTGCACAGCTCGGTCTTGCCAACCCCTGTGGGGCCGAGGAACAGGAACGAGCCGGTGGGCCGGTTCGGGTCAGCCAGGCCAGCGCGTGAGCGGCGGATGGCATCGGCCACCGCGGTGATGGCTTCGTCTTGCCCCACGACACGCTCGTGCAGCTTGGCTTCCATCTGCAGCAGCTTGTCGCGCTCGCCCTGCATCAGCTTGCTGACCGGGATGCCGGTGGAGCGTGAGACCACCTCGGCGATCTCTTCGGCGCCGACCATCGTGCGCAGCAGCTGCGGGCCCTGGCCACCCTTGGCCTTGCCGGCTTCCTTGTCTTGTGCGTCCTTCAGCTTCTTTTCCAGCTCGGGCAACTTGCCGTACTGCAGCTCGGCGACCTTGTTGAAGTCGCCCTTGCGCTTGAGCTCTTCGACCTGGAACTTGATCTTGTCGATCTCTTCCTTGACCTGGGCCGAGCCCTGGGCGGCCGCCTTCTCGGCTTTCCAGATCTCTTCCAGGTCAGCGTATTCGCGTTGCAGCTTGGTGATCTCTTCTTCGATCAGGCCGAGGCGGCGCTGCGAGCCCTCGTCGTGCTCCTTCTTCATCGCCTCGCGCTCGATCTTGAGCTGGATCATGCGGCGGTCCAGCTTGTCCATCACCTCGGGCTTGGAGTCGATCTCGATCTTGATCTTCGCCGCCGCCTCGTCGATCAGGTCGATCGCCTTGTCGGGCAGGAAGCGGTCGGTGATGTAGCGGTGGCTCAGCTCGGCCGCGGCGATGATGGCCGGGTCGGTGATCTCGACACCGTGGTGAACCTCGTACTTCTCTTGCAGGCCGCGCAGGATGGCAATAGTCGCCTCGACGCTGGGCTCGTCGACCAGCACCTTCTGGAAGCGACGTTCCAGCGCAGCGTCTTTCTCGACGTACTTGCGGTATTCGTCCAGCGTGGTCGCGCCAATACAGTGCAGCTCGCCTCGTGCCAGCGCTGGCTTGAGCATGTTGCCGGCGTCGATGGCGCCCTCGGCCTTGCCGGCGCCGACCATCGTGTGCAGCTCGTCGATGAAGAGGATGATGCGGCCCTCGTCGGCGGCCACCTCCTTCAGCACGGCCTTCAGCCGCTCTTCGAACTCGCCGCGGTACTTGGCGCCGGCCAGCAGGCCCGCCATGTCCAGCACCAGCACGCGCTTGTTCTTCAGCGAGTCGGGCACTTCGCCATTGATGATGCGCTGCGCCAGGCCTTCGACGATGGCCGTCTTGCCGACGCCCGGCTCGCCGATCAGCACCGGGTTGTTCTTCGAGCGGCGCTGCAGCACCTGGATGGCGCGGCGGATCTCGTCGTCGCGGCCGATCACCGGGTCCAGCTTGCCCTGGCGGGCGCGCTCGGTCAGGTCGAGCGTGTACTTCTTCAGCGCCTCGCGCTGGCCTTCGGATTCGGCTGAGTCGACCGTCTGGCCGCCGCGCACCGCGGTGATCGCGCCTTCGAGCGACTTGCGGGTCAGGCCATGGCCGCGAACGATGCCACCGATGTCGCTCTTGGCATCGGCCACCGCGAGCAGGAACATCTCGCTGGCAATGAACTGGTCGCCCCGCTTGGTGGCTTCCTTGTCGGCCGCTTGCACCAGTTGCACCAGGTCGCGGCCGGCCTGCACCGGGCCGCCGCCCTGCACGCTGGGCAGGCCATTGATGGCCGTGTCCATCGCGACTTTCAGCGCCGCCGTGTTGGCGCCGGAACGGTCCAGCAAGGCCTTCGGGCCGTCGGGCTGGGTCAGCATCGCGGCCAGCAAATGGGCCGGTTCGATGTAAGGGTTGTCGCGCGCAACCGCGAGACTCTGGGCATCGGCCAGGGCTTGCTGGAAGGCGGTGGTGAGCTTGTCCAGACGCATGGTGGGGAACCTCCGTTGCCACCTGACATGGGGCAAATCGCGTACCTTTCAAGCCCGATTAGCGCGCACCAGCGCCATGGCGCTGTTGCGCCAGGTCAAGGCCGGCGCGGGCCCGCCAGACCTACTCGATCGCCTCGTCGCCCTCGCCCGAGTCGTACAGGCATTCGCGGCCCAGCTGGTCCAGGCACAGCTCGGCCGTCCACGGCAGCATCAGCGAGCCGCAGCGTGAATCGCGGTACAGCCTTTCCAGCGGCAGTGACTTCAGCATCGACGCGCCACCGCAGGTGCGGATGGCCAGCGTGCAGACCGCGTTGGCGCTTTCCATGATGGTGTAGTGGCCGGCGAGCAGGCGCATGCGGGTGTCCGCGTCAGGATCGGGGCGGGCGTCACGGGCCGTCTGTAGGAACAGCGCCCTTGCCTGCTCAAGCATGATGCGCATCTGTGCCACAGCCAGCTGCTTGGTCGGGTACATGCGGCGTGGCACCGGCGGCATGCCGGGCAACTCGGCGCGCAGGTACTGCACCGTGAAGTCATAGGCCGCTTGCGCAATGCCCATGTACGGCGCGGCCAGCGTGGCAAACATGTGCGGGCAGCGCTGGCTGGCCTCGAAGTAGCGGCCTTCGGGCAGCAGGCGCGCGCTGTCGCGCACGAAGACGTCCTTCATCTCCAGGTTGCGCGACACGGTGGCGCGCATGCCCAGCGGGTCCCAATCGCCGCTGACGGTCACGCCGGCAGAATCGGCCGGCACCGCCAGGTACAGCGCGTCGGCCTGCGAGGCACCGGGCGTGTCCAGCGTACACAGCACGCCGTAGTAGTCGGCCACGCCGGCCAGCGTGGCAAACAGCTTGCGGCCGGTCACGAGGTAGCCGCCTTCGACCTTCTTGGCCAGCGTGCCCCAGGGCGCCTTGCCGGCCGATGCGGCGCCGCCTTCGGAAAACGGCCAGTCTCT
>NZ_JBFUGE010000582.1:0-3778 GCF_056403075.1 Ideonella sp. P3_A4
TCTGTGTCATTTGGCTGGCGACGTGACAGAGGCGTCCACGGGAGTCAAACCATGAACGACCCGTCGAAGGGGCAGTGCGACGCGTTGTCTGACGCGTCGACCGGCCGCGACCCGCCTGCACCCGGCGCCCTACGGCTCTTGCACGAGTTGCAGGTTCACCAGGCCGAGCTGGCACAGCAGAACGAGGAGCTCAAATCGGCGCGCGACGATCTCGCAGCGAGCGCGCAACGCTACTTTGATCTCTACGAGTCCGCCCCCGTGGGCTTGGTGACCTTGAGCCGGCAAGGCATCGTGCGCGAAGTGAACCGATACGGCCGGGAGCTGCTGGACGACGACAGCGATGGGCTGGAGGGCAAATGCCTGCTCCATCGCCTGAGGGACCGCGGTCGCGCTGATTTGGCCGACGCGCTGGCGGCGCACGGGCCCGAATCGATCGGCCGCAGCATCGAGATTTCGGTTCGCGCGCGGGCCATCGACGAGCGAATTCTGCAGGCCACGGTGCGCCCTCATCCTGCTGGCAGCGACAGCATGCTGCTGGCCCTGACCGACGTCACGGAACACAGGCGATCCGAAGCCGATCTGGCCCATACCCGCGAGATTCTTGAGCTGTCCAATCGCGTGGCGCGCATTGGCTACTGGCAGGTCGACCTTGGCGCGGGTACGGTGAGCTGGTCCGCTGTTGCGCGCGACATCTACGATCTGCCAGCCGGGTGCGGGCCGACACTGGCGCAAACGATTGATTTTTGCAAGAGCGACGCGAGCCGGGAACAGCTTCGTCATGCCTTGGCCGGTGCCGTGGAGCACGGCACCACCTTTGATCTTGAGCTGCAGATCTGCACGCCCGCGAGCCGCGACCACTGGATCAGGATCACCGGCCGGGCCGATGCGGCCGGCAGCCCTGACCGGCGCCTGTATGGGACGGTGCAGGACATCGACGCCCACTTCGAGGCCGAGTCTGCGCGCGTGGCGCAAGCCGGCGCGGAGATGGCCAACCGCAGCAAGACGGCCTTTCTGGCCCGCATGAGCCATGACCTGCGGACCCCGCTGAACGCAGTGATCGGCTTCTCCGAACTGCTGCAGCTCAACCGCGCTGCGATGTCGTCGCCGACGGTTGCGACGCAGGTCCGTCACATCCACCACGCAGGCAAGCACCTGCTCGCGATGATCGACGAAGTGCTTGACCTGACGCGCATCGAATCCGGCGACCTGCGCATCGTGCTGGAGCAGGTACCGCTGGGCGCGCTGTTTGATGATTGCATGACGATCGTGGCGCCACTCGCGGCTGCGCGCGCCGTCACATTGAGTGCCCCGGCGGGCCACGCGGCGGTCAGCGTGCTCGGCGACAGAATGCACTTGCGTCAGGTCTTGCTGAACCTGCTCAGCAATGCGGTCAAGTACAACCGAGAAGGTGGCGAGGTCGAGATCAGATTGGGCGGCGATGAAGAGCATGTCGCCATCGCGGTGCGCGATACCGGCGAGGGCCTGGCACCAGCGCAGCTCGGCCAGCTCTTTCAGCCATTCAACCGGCTTGGCGCAGAGCTACGCGGCATCGACGGGACCGGGCTGGGCCTGGTGATTGCCAAACAGCTGGTCGAGGCGATGGGCGGTCAGCTCGAAGCTCAGAGCACCGTGGGCGTGGGGTCTGTCTTCACCTTGCGCCTGCCACGCTCAGCAACGGAGAGCGCGAAGCTCGCACGGCATCCAGCCAAACTCAATTTGAGCGGACCCGGGCCGGCGGCACGGCCCTTCGTCGTGCTGTACGTTGAAGACAACCCGGTGAATGTAGAGGTGATGCGCGCGGCCCTCGCCCTACGCGAACAAGTGAAGGTCGAGGTGGCCGCCGATGGACAGGCAGGCGTCGAGAAGGCGCGCAGTCTGCACCCCGATCTGATCCTGCTCGACATGGGCCTGCCGGTCATGGACGGCCCCACCGTCTTCGCTCACCTGCGTGCCGACCCGGACCTGGCAAAGATACCGTGCGTTGCGGTGTCGGCCAATGCCATGGACGCCGACATCAAGCAAGCCCTGGACGTCGGATTCGCCGACTACATCGTCAAGCCCTTCGCACTGCCACGCCTGCTCGCCATGCTGGACCGCTTGATGGCGGCCAGGCCCGCAGCCTCGCTGGCAACGCGTACAGCGACCTGACGCTGCGCGCCATGTGCCGCCGAAGGAGACGTCGATCAGCGTGTGGTGAATCCTTACACGATGGTCCCTTGTGTGTCTGGAATCAGGTGATGAGGTGGACAATGACTGCGCTCCCGTGAGCTGACGTTGTGGCGCGTCAAGCACAAGACAAATCCAGCACCACGACAAAAACGGTCCGGCCCACTCAAACGGCCGTCGAAATTCTGCGGGGAGTTGTGTCATGTGGTCTGCCTTCGAGCCACGAACGAACCGTCTCATTACGGGACTGCCGGAAGATGCCCGGCAACGCTTGCTGCCGCAGCTCGAGGAGGTCGAGGCATCCCAAGGGCAGGTGCTGCACCCATCAGGCGGCCAGATGGGCCACGTGTACTTTCCGGCCACGGCGGTCGTCTCGCTGATGTACGAAACGACGGACGGCGCGCCGATGGAGCTCGCGGTGGCCGGCAACGAGGGCATGGTCGGCATCGAGCTGATCCTCGGCGGCGGCTCGACACCCAGCCTGGCGGTGGTGCGCAACGCCGGCCAGCTGCTGCGGCTGCCGGCACAGACGATCCAGGACGAATTCGCCCGGGCCGGCTCAGCGATGCACCTGCTGTTGCGCTACACCGTGGCCTTCATCACCCAGGTGGCACAAACGGCCGTGTGCAACCGCCACCATTCACTGGACCAGCGCTTGTGCCGCTGGCTGCTGATGAGCCTGGACCGCGTCCAGGGGGACGAGCTGGCCGTGACGCAGGACAGGCTCGCCAACATGCTCGGCGTGCGCCGCGAAAGCGTGACCCTCGGTGCGCAGCGCCTGCAAGAGCTCGGGTTGATCCAGCACGCGCGCGGCCGGATCCGGGTGCTCGACTGCGAAGGGCTGCAGAAGCAGGCTTGCGAGTGCTATGCGGTGGTCAAGAGGGAGTACGACCGACTCCTGCCCGAGGCGCTTGAAGATTCAGCGCCGTGCCGGAGTCCAGCGGAACTTCCAGCCGAGATGCCGGCTGCACCCACCACCATGCCTGCGCGAGAAGATGCTTCACAGGTGATGCACGTTGCCACCCTTGAGCGCCGCGTCGTTGAAGTCTCGCAAGTCGGCGCCGAAGCGACCGCCGAGCCGCCGTTGCGCTGCCGTGCGTAGTGCGAGTCACCTGTAGCCGCAGGCCTGGCCCGGCTTGACGCCGTAACGATCGCCCTGGCTGGCCATGGCCGCGCACGGCCGGACATTTGTTTCTCGCGATGGTGGCCAAAAGCATCACAGCACGTGTCTTGCGAAGCGTGTATGATGATCGTCATGCGAAATGCAAAACACAACGTCAGGACGGCAGCCAAAGAAGCGTCACACGAGCGCATCGTCTCGGCAGCTGCGCGAGCGATTCGCCGCAGCGGCTACGACGGCACCGGGGTCGCCGACATCATGAAAGAGGCCGGCCTGACCCATGGCGCCTTCTACGCCCATTTCACGTCGCGCGAAGCCATGCTGGCTGAAGCAGCGGGTCGGGCGTGTGCTGAGTCTGCCGCCGTGGTAGCAGACGTTGTCGCCAGCGCGCCCCCTGAGCAGGCTTTGGCGACCATGCTTCGCGCCTACCTCTCGCGCGAGCACCTGGAGCAGGTAGAAATGGGATGCCCCCTGGCCGCGCTGGGCTCGGAG
>NZ_JBFUGE010000583.1:0-3762 GCF_056403075.1 Ideonella sp. P3_A4
GCATTCGCCTCGTATTGCCGCCGGGCTTCCATGACGGACATGCCTTGACGAGCCAGGGCCTCGCGTGCCTCGGGGTTCTTCATCAACGCGTCGAACGTGGGCCGCGGGTAGCGGATGGTGCCCAGCTCCGCGGGCATCTCGCCGCTGGCGATCACCCGGTTCGAATCGATGCTCAGCACGGGCGTGCCGGTGCCGTCGTAGACCAGGCCGTTCAACACGCGGAAGCGACCATCGGCACAGCCGGCGAGTGCGCAGCCCTTGGTGCCGTTGTCGCGCACGAAGAGGATGTCTTCGTCGCCCATCTGGAAGACCGGCACGTTGGACGCCTGCAGGAAGCGACCCTGGCCGTCCGGCCCGCCGATGAAGCGCAGCGTGAACGATGCGGTGCCGACGCTGCCCTGCAAGGGCTTGACGACGTCGAAGGTGACGATCGTGTGCGGCACGCCAGGCTGGCCCTTGACGGCCTCGGACTGCGCGTATTCGACCTTGCTGACGCGGCTGTGCACGATGAAGCGCGACGCGCTGGCCAGCTCGTTCAGGGTGGCTGCGGCGGCGGGCGCGGAAGCGGCGATGCCACCGGTCAACAGGCAGGCGGCGGCGATCGCCGAGAGGGTGCGACCTCGGTTCAACATGGATTTCTCCTGGGGAAAAATGGAACGCTTGCATCGGGTTGCAAGCCAGTGATGGCCCTGTCAGCGGACCGAGGTACGGCTGCACACGGCTTCTTCCCGAAGGCCGTTGCGTCCTCAACGCTGACAAGGTGCGGGGCGGTGAAAACAGCGACGCCCCGTGGGACGAACTCTAGGTCGAGGTCCCTTCGCGAGCATCCCCCTGAGTAGGGAATGCAGGCCCCCGAGCTTAGGGATGAGGCTGCTTATGCGCGGGGGCGACAGATCGTTCGCGATCGCGATTGCGAACAGGCAAACCAACCGCCGATTGACGGCGGGTGAAGAAGCTCACCAGGCCATTGGCGCGGCCGCTGGCAATGACGATGCAATGGCGGCCGGCGATGCGGTGGTGGCCGGTGCTTCGGGATGCGACCTCGGGCCGATCAATTGGTGCCTGATCAGCAGCGTCCGCATCGAGTTGCGCGACAACCCGAGGGTTCGCGCGGTGTGGACCTGGTTGTGGTCGTTGAGTTCGAACGCTGTTCGCACGATCAGCCGCTCGATGGCGACATAGACGCCACCAGGCGGCGCACGCAACAGCTGGCGCAGCAGCGGTGCGAGGTGTTCCAGCGGTGAGTGGGCCGACTCTGCGAGGGCCGCATCAGAGACGGCGGATTGAGGACTCGGGGTCGCTGGTGCCGGCGCTTCCGCAGGGATGCCTGGTGGCGCGGACCGGCCGAGTGCCACGAGCTTCAGGTCGTGCGGCTGGATCACGCCGTCCTGGCAGACGATGAGCGCGAAGTGAACGATGTTTTCGAGCTCGCGGATGTTGCCTGGCCACGGGTAGGTGAGCAGCATCTCGGCGGCGTCGGCGGTGATCTGCACATCGTGCAAGCCCAGCTTGCGGCTGTAGGTTTCGATGAAGTGCTGTGCCAGGGGCAGGATGTCGCCTCGCCGCTCGCGCAACGGCGGCAGCGCCAGCGGCGCCACATTCAGGCGGTAGTACAGGTCGGCGCGGAAGTTCTGCGCAGCCACAGCCTGCTTCAAGTCGATGTTGGTCGCCGCCACCAGGCGCACATCCAGCGAGACCGGGCGCCGCGAGCCGAGCCGGACGATCTGTCTTTCCTGCAGCACGCGCAGCAGCTTGACCTGCAGATGCAAGGGCAGGTCGCCGATCTCGTCCAGGAACAGGGTGCCGCCGTTGGCAGCCTCGAACCACCCGGCGCGCGCACTGCCTGCACCGGTGAATGCACCGGACTCGTGGCCGAACAACTCGGCATCGATCAGGCTGTCGCTGAAGGCGCCGCAGTTGACTGCAACGAAGGGTCCTCGGCGCTGACTGGCGGCGTGGATGTGGCGAGCCACGAGCTCCTTGCCGGTACCCGTCTCTCCGATGATCAGAACCGTCGCGTCGCTGCGGGACACGCGCTCGATGTGGGCCAGCAGCTTGAGCGATGCTTCGTCATGGAACAGCAGAGCCTTGGCGCGGATCGAAGTCGGCGCCGTCGGCGAATCGGGCAGAGTCAGCAGGGGGGTATTGGACACGCGCACAAAAGACAGATGTCGGCTGCCACACCGTTGGCTCGATGGTGTGGCGCAATGTGAAGAACTGTGGCGAAGTTCCCCACCGCGCCTAACGAAGCTTTGCGCGGAGCCTGTCTTGGTTTTCGCATGAAGAACGCGTTGAGCGGCGGATTCGGCGCCAACTGTCCGGCATCGGTCAGTGACTGTTGATTGCCGGACAGGCGACCCGCCCGAACTGGTGGCAGACCAACAGTTTCGCCCTGGTGGCTCATGGATTGAGCCATGCCGGCGTCGCTGCTGCGCGACGCTTGCTCGCTCGGCAGGCAAGCCCTTGCTCGGGTGATGGTCTCGGCGCAGAAGCGTCTGCGCCGAGATGGCGCGTTAGTTGCTGAGGTGGCACTGATCCGGGCTCGCGAGGAGCTTGGGCCACCTCAACCCAACCCAAACGATCATGCGTCTTTCGATGTCCCTGCGCGTCGCCTGTCTCGCGGCCAGTTCGATCGCCCCCGGTGCCCACGCTGCGTTGGCAGCAGGAGACACCGCTCCCTTGTTCGCCGCGCAGGCTTCGCTGGCCGGCAAGGCCTTCGGCTATTCGCTTCGAGACGAATTGAAGAAGGGCCCGGTGGTCGTCTACTTCTTTCCCGCGGCCTACACCCAGGGCTGCAACGCGCAGGCGCACAGCTTTGCGGTGAACCACGACAAGTTCAGCGCCGCCGGGGCGTCGGTCGTCGGCGTGTCGCTGGACGGCATCCAGCGCTTGAACGATTTCTCGGCCGATCCCGAGTACTGCGCTGGCAAGATCGCTGTCGCCTCGGACCCGCAGGGGCAGATCGCGAAGTCCTACGAACTGAATGTGCGAGACGCCGCACCGGGACGCCGTGACACCCGTGGCGATGAGATCAACCATGGTTTCGCCGAGCGCACGACCTTCGTCATCGGGACCGACGGCCGTGTGGCCGCGACGCTGGGCGGGCTGGCCCCGCTGGACAACGTCGAGCAGGCGCTTGCCGCGGTCCAGAAACTGTCCGTGGCCGGCCGCTGACCGCGCATGACCCCTCCCTGCACCGCCGTTCGCGCGGTGCGGCTTTTCCTTTTCCCAACCCCGCGAACCCAAGCATGAACCTCAAGATCCGATCCCTTTCATTGATCGCCATCGTGACCTCGGCCGCCGCTGTGTCGACAGTCACCCAGGCGCAGCAGGCACCGAAGCCTGAGCAGCTGATCAAGTGGCGCCAGTCGGCCTACCAGGTGGTGGGCTGGAACTCCGGCCGCATCAAGGCTTCGCTCGACGGCACCTACAACAGGGAGGAAGTCGCGAAGGCCGCCGCTGTCATCGCCGCGCTCGCCAATGCCGGGCTGGGCAGCTTGTTCGTGCCGGGCACCGAATCGGGCAAGGGCTGGCATGAGACGGCCGTCAAGCCGGAGCTGTTCCAGGATGGCAAGCGCGTTGGCGAAGCCGCTGCGAACTTCAGCAAGGAGGCCAACGAACTGGCCCGCGTCGCTGCCGCCGGCGACTTGGCCCTCATCAAGGACCAGTACGGCAAGTTGAGCCGTACCTGCAAGGCTTGCCACGATGACTTCCGCGCCAAGGAGTGAGGCCATGAAACACCCCACCCACACCACCCGTGTC
>NZ_JBFUGE010000584.1:0-3760 GCF_056403075.1 Ideonella sp. P3_A4
GCCAAGCCCTTGACGAAGTAGCGCTGGCCGGCGAAGAAAACAATCAGCACCGGCAGCGTGGCCACCGCGCCTGCGGCCATCATCAAGTCGACCCGGTGCTGGAACTGGTTGATGAACAGGCGTATGCCCACAGGAATGGTCTGCACCTCGGGCGAGCTGGTCAGCACCCAGGCGAAGAACAGCTCGTCCCACGCCAGCAAGAAGACAAAGGTCGCAGTCGCGATCAGGCCTGGCGCGCACAGCGGAAGCACCACGCGCACGAAGGCACCCAGGCGCGAGCAGCCGTCGAGGATCGCCGCTTCTTCCAGCTCGCGGGGCACCGAGACGAAGAAGCCGCGCATGATCCAGATGCTGGCCGGCGTGAACAGGGCCACGTAGAGAAAGACCAGGCCGTGCCGCGTGTCCAGCATCGCCACGCCCCACTCGTCGCCGATGTGGCGGTACAGCATGTACAGCGGCAGGAAGAACAGCATGCCGGGCACGACCTGCGTCGCGGTGATCGACATCGACACCGCCTTCTCGCCGCGGAAGCGAAAGCGTGCCAGCGCATAGGCGGCGCAGGCGGCACAAGCGGTGGAGATTACGGTCGCAGCGCCGCAAACGATCAGGCTGTTGGCGAAGTAGTTGAAGAAGTCGACCTGCAGCCACAGGTCGACGTAGTTGCGCCAGCGCAGACCACCGCTCGGCTCGCCGTCCAGCGCCATCTCGGACGGCAAGTGCAGCGATGCCCACAGCAGCCAGACGATGGGCGCGAGCATCAGCGCGACGACACCCCAGGTCAGCGCGTCCAGCGCACGGGCGGCGAGCGTCTTAGATTTCATGGCTCACCAGGCTGCGGCGGAACGCGCGCATCCACACCGCAACGAACGCCAGCATCAGCGCCATCAGCACGAACGACACCGCGGCGCCCTGCCCGAACAACCAGTAGCTGAACGACTGGCGCGTCAGCAGCGGCATCAGCAGATCGGCCCATTCACCCGGGTGGCCGGCGCCCTGGCCGAACATCATCGAGACGATGTTGTACGAGTAGACGTTGTCRATCACCTGGAACAGCGCCTGGATCGCGATCACCGGTTTCAGCAGCGGCAGCGTGATGTGCAGGAAACGGCGCCAGCGGCTGACGCCGTCCAGCTCTGCCGCTTCATACGGCTCGGTCGGCAAGGCTTGCAACGCGGCCAGGAAGATCAGCATAAGCAGCGGCGCATTGCGCCAGACTGTCGGGATGACGATGGCCCAGAAGCTGTTGCTGCCCAGGAGCCAGAACGGCCGCTCGTCGAACAGGTGCAGGCCATCGACCAGGATCGTGTTGATCAGCCCGTTGTCGCGCTGGAACAGTTGGCCCCAAAGCGTGCCGACCACGTAGCTCGGCACGATCCACGGCAAGAGCAATAGAGTGCGGGCGATGTTCTTGCCGACGAAGTCGCGGTTCATCAGCAGCGCCAGGCCAAGCCCAATGACGATCGACAGTGCCGACACCACCAGCGTGAACAGCGCCGTGTTGCGCAGCGCCAGGCCCAGGCCATGGCGCAACGGGCTGGCCGGGTCGRTCAACACGCGGCGGTAGTTGTCCAAGCCGATGAACGGTGCGTCCAGGTACTGAGCCAGCGTGTACTGGTTCAGCTTCAGCAGCGACATGTAGAAGCCCTGGACGATGGGCAGCAGGTTCACCGCCGCCATCAACCCAATCGCGGGCAGCAGCATCAGCCAGGGGAAGGTGTTGGCGCTGCGCCAGCGCATGGTCGTCACGGCCCGTGCAAGGTCAATGGGAGTCGGTCAATGCGATTCAGCGAGGACCTGGTCGGCTTCGAGCGCGGTCGCATCCAGCGCCTGCTTGACCGCCAGCGGGCTGTACTTGCCACGCACGCCGGCCACCATGTCGAACATGTTGCCCAGGTTCTTCAGGTACACCGATTCGAGTGGGCCCCAACCGGCGACCGACGGATAGTGCCGGCCGTTGCGCACCTGGGCCAGGAACTCGGCGTAGTGCGGGTCGGCGATCAGCGCGGAGTCGTTGGCCGCGTCCAAGCGCGCGGGCAACATGCCCGACATCTGGCTGAACTGGACCTGCGCGTCACGGCTGCTCAGAAAGGCGGCGAGCTTCCACGCGTCGGCCTTGTGCTTGGACGACTTCATCACCGCCAGGTTCGAGCCCGAGAAGAAAGTCTGGCTGCCCTTCAGACCCGCCGGGTAGGGCGCAATGCCGAAGTTGCGTGCGGCCAGGCTTTCGAGCTGGCCGCCCTTGGCCTTGGGCGTCTTCATCTGCTTCAGGATCCACGGGCCCGAAAAGATCACCGCGTACTGGCCGTTGAAGAAACCGTTCTCGATCTGACCCGAGTCTTTCTCGAGCGCGCTGGAAGGCACCAGGCCTTCGGCCGCGAAGCTGGTGTAGTAGACGGCCGCTTGCACGGCCTCGGTCGAGTTGATGGTCGAGCGCTTGCGATCGTTGCCGAGGAAGTCGCCACCGGCGTTCCAGATCCACGGCGCCATGTTGTGGACCACGTTCCAGTCGTTCTTGCCGGGGTAGCCGAGTGCGGCCATCTTCTTGCCGTTCAGCTCGGTGCCGTTGACCTTCTGCATCGCCTGCTTGAAGCTGCCCCAGTTGGCAAAGGCGTCGCGCGGCTCGATGCCGGCCTTCTTGAACACATCGGTGCGGTAGTAGGCGGCGCGGGCGTCGGCGTACCAGGGCACGGCGTAGACCTTGGCATCGTCGTAGCGGTGGGTCGTGCCCCACATCACCGGGAAGAACGCCGCCGCACCGCCAACTTCTTTCTGCTGCGCGTCGTTGACTGGCTCCAGCGCGCCCATCGACGAGATCGCAGCGACCCAGGTGCTGCCCAGTTCCAGCACATCCGGCCCCTGGCCCGAGGCGGCGGCGGCGGTGATCTTGGCCCAGGCCGATTCCCAGTTCAGCACCGTCACGTTGACGCGCAGATTGGGCTGGTTGGCGAGATAAGGTTTCAGCAGCTCGCGCATGTCCTGCTGCTGCTGCTCGGTGGTCGACATGACCCACAGGTTCAGCTCGGTCGCCTGGGCGGCGGCCTGGGGGGCGCTCAGCGAGGTGGCCAGCGCCAGCACGGTGGCGGCCAGGCCGCGGGTCACAAGAAACGCCCTGGGGGCACACAGAGATGACAGCATCGGAAGTCTCAGTTTCACGGCCTTCATTTCAGGCGATGACGCCCGGGCGCACAAGACAGAGATTTACCCCCGACCCTTGGTAGAACTACCCGGACGGCGAGGTACATCTCAGAATGGTCCGCACGGAGATGTGACGCTCCAATGGCGGCGTAGTCGATAGGAGTACGCATGAGATTGGCCTCCAGCCCCCTGACCCCGTTGGCCGCCGCGGCCGCCCTGGCCCTGGCCGGCAGTTGCCTGCCGGCCTTCGCGCAGTCTGCTGCCACGCCGGACACCCCGCCAGCCCCCACCGAGCCGGCCAAGGACAACAAGACCACCGAGCCGCCGGTCGAGCGAGTCGAGGTGACCGGCATCCGCGCGTCACGGCAGCAGTCGCTGACGGTCAAGCGCCAGGCCGATTCGCTGGTCGAGGTGATCTCGGCCGAAGACCTGGGCAAGCTGCCGGACAAGAACGTGGCCGACGCGATCCAGCGGGTGCCGGGCGTCAACATCAGCTCGTCGTCGGGCGGTGAAGGCGGCTTCGCCGAAAACGACCGCGTCAGCATCCGCGGCCTGTCGCCCAGCCTAACCCAGACGCTGGTCAACGGCCACGGCGTGGCCAGCGGAGACTGGTTCGTGTTGGCGC
>NZ_JBFUGE010000585.1:0-3746 GCF_056403075.1 Ideonella sp. P3_A4
CTGCTGCAGAGCGCGTTGCAGGGCCGGCCTGCGCGGACCACCGGCAGCGTCGATTCGGTGATGGCGGGGTTGGCCTGCGGTGAGACCTCACCGTTGGCATGGCGCTTCCTGCAGCCGGCGGTCGACGTGTTCATGACCGTCTCCGACGCGCAGGCTGAAGGCGCGATGCGCGTGCTGGCGGAGGGGCGCTTCGGCGACATCCCGGTCGTCGCCGGTGAGTCCGGTGTGGCCGGGCTGGCCGCACTTCAGGCACTGACGCACGATGCTGAGTGGCGCCATGCGGTCGCGCTCGATGGCCAGTCGCGCGTGCTGCTGGTCAACACCGAGGGCGCCACCGCGCCGGGCGTCTACGCGCGCCTGGTGGGCCGCAGCCACGAGGCTGTGCTGCAGGCGCAGCGTGCCTGGCAGTCGGCTCGAGCCATCGATCAAGAGCGGCTGATGCGCCGCATCGAAGCACACGCGGCCATTGGTGCGATCGAGGGCGGCGGTGTCTGCCGCGTCGCGCTGACCGATGCCGATCGGCAAGGCCGCGACCAGCTGGTGAGCTGGATGAAGGAACTGGGCCTCACGGTGACCGTCGACCAGATCGGCAACATCTTCGGCGTTCGTGCCGGCAAGACCGATGCGGCTCCCGTCATGACCGGTTCGCACATCGACACCGTGGCCACCGGCGGCCGCTACGACGGCAACTATGGCGTGCTGGCCGGGTTGGAGGTCGTGCGCTGGCTCAACGAACGCAACATCGCCACCCATCGCCCGCTCGTGGTGGCCGCCTTCACCAATGAAGAGGGCGTGCGCTTCCAGCCCGACATGATGGGCTCGCTGGTCTACGCCGGCGGCCACCCGTTGCAGGCTGCACTCGACGCGGTCGACCGTGACGGCAAGCGCCTCGGTGACGAACTGCGCCGTATCGGCTACGCCGGCGACATGGCCTGCGGCGCCATCGTGCCCCATGCGTTCGTCGAGCTGCACATCGAGCAGGGCCCGGTGATGGAGGCTGAGGGCATCAGCATCGGCGCGGTCGAGAACCTGCAGGGCATCTCGTGGCAGGAGTTCACCATCGTCGGCCAGTCGAACCACGCTGGGACGACACCGATGCGCTTGCGGCGAGACGCGGGCTATTGCGCCGCGGCCATCGCCGTCGTCGTGCGTGAGCTGGCTCAGCGCTTTGGCGGCAGCCAAGTTGCCACCGTGGGCGCGATGGCGCTGCACCCGAACCTCATCAACGTGATTGCGGCCCGGGCCACGGTCACGGTCGACCTGCGCAACACCGATGAAGCCACGCTTCAGCGCGCTGAGCAGGAATTGGCCGACTTCGTGACGACACTGGCGGCCGAACAGTCGGTCGACATCGCGACCCGCCGCCTGGTGCGGTTCGAGCCGGTGATCTTCGACGAGCGCCTGGTGCGCCTCATCGAGGCGGCCTCGCATGCCCGCAGCCATCAAACGCGGCGCATGGCCTCTGGCGCCGGCCATGACGCGCAGATGATGGCCCGCATCTGCCCCTCGGCGATGATCTTCGTGCCGAGCGTGCACGGTATCAGCCACAACCCGCGCGAGCACACCGAGCCGGCCGATCTGGCGCGAGGGGCGAACGTGCTGCTGGATGTGCTGCTGGCGCTGGCCGACGAGCGTTGACACTCGGTCGCTGATGGCCGGACGATTGCTGGCGCGTTGTCGGGGTATCGTCGCCGCATGACGCAAGCACAAACCATTCTGGGCACCGACGGTCGCCCGCGCTGCCGCTGGTGTGCGTCAGCGCCTGAATTCGAGGCCTACCACGATCGCGAGTGGGGCTTCCCGGTGGCCGACGATGTTCGCCTGTTCGAGAAGCTGTCGCTGGAAGGCTTTCAGTCGGGGCTTAGCTGGCGAACCATCCTGGCCAAGCGCGAGAACTTCAGACGTGCATTCGACGGCTTCGACTTCCACAAGGTCGCGAAGTACACCGAGGCACACGTCGCCAAGCTCTTGCAGGACGAAGGTATCGTCCGCCATCGAGGCAAGATCGAGGCGGTCATCAACAACGCGCAATGCGCCGTTCGGCTGCAGGCCGAACATGGCTCACTGGCCGCCTACTTCTGGCAGTTCGAGACCGACCCGGCGACCGCAGCGCCGCCGCAGACTTTGTCCATATCACCCGAGTCCACGGCCCTGTCGAAAGACCTGAAGAAGCGCGGCTGGAAGTTCGTCGGACCGACCACCATGTTCGCGTTCATGCAGGCCATGGGGCTGGTGAACGACCATGCCGAAGAGTGCGTCATCGCCAGCCGCGTCGCCGACATGCGCCGACGCTTTACCAAGCCGGCTTGACGCTCAAGCCCTATCGCCTGGCCAGCCACACCCCATACACCGCCACCACCATGCCCGCCAGCGACAAGCCGGTGAGCGTTTCGCCGAACAAGGCCCAGGCGATCAGTGCCGTCGTGGGTGGGGTCAGGTAAAACAGGCTCGCCACGTTGACGGCCGTGCCGCGGCGGATCAGCAGGTTCAACAGGCTCACTGCGCCGAGCGAGAGCACGAAGACCAGYCAACCGAGCGCGAAGATGAAGGAGCCTGTCCATCGCACCTGCATCGTTTCGGTGGCATAGGCAGCCAGTGCGGTGACGGCCAGGCAGGGCAGGAACTGGATCACCGAACCGGTGCGCAGATCGAAGCTTGGGCAGAAGCGCTTCTGGTACAGCGTGCCTGCCGTGATGCCCAGCAGCGCGATGACGGCGGGCACCAGCATGAGCGTCAGGCCTGCGCCGCTTGCGCTGGCAACCACCTTGTGGGCCACGACGAGCCCGACGCCGACGAAGCCGAGCGCCAGGCCGATCCACTGCTTGCGCTCCACACGCTCGCCCAGCAGCGTGCCGGCACCCAAGGCCGTGAGCACGGGCTGCAGCCCGACCACCAACGCCGTCACCCCAGCCGGCAGGCCGTGCGCGATGGCGGTGAACACGCCGCCCAGGTAGACGGCGTGCACCAGCAGGCCCGACACGCCGATGTGCAGCCAGGCCTTCGGTGTGCTCGGCCATGGTGCCTTCGTCAGCCAGGCGATGCCCGCCATCAGCACCAGCACGATGAGGTAGCGCACGCTCAGGAAGGTGAGCGGCTCCGCGTCGGGCAGGCCGAACTTGGCGCCAATGAAGCCGGTGCTCCACAGCGCAACGAAGAGCAGGGGGTAGAACGAGGCCGGATTGGTGGGGTGCGCGCGCGCCACGGATGCTGTCATGCCCGAATCGAGACGATGCCGAAGCCTGCGAGTGTCACCGCCTTGGCATTGGCCTCGGGGATGACGGGGTATCCCGCGCTGTGAAGGCGCTGGCGCGCTCAGCCAGGCACAGCCGATGGACGCGGTGGAATGCGGCGTGTTTCGCCGACGGCCAGCACGAAGAACTCTTCTTCAGTCAGACCAGCGGTGCCGCGTTCCACGGTCAACTGACGCGGCGGCTCATCGAGCGCCTCGTCCGTCAGCTCGAAAGTGCCCCAGTGCACGCCCAGCGATCGCTTGGCACCGAGATCCTGGTGGATCTTCACCGCCTCGTGCACGTTGACGTGTTGGTCCGCCATGAACCAGCGCGGCTCGTAAGAGCCAATGGGCAGCAGCGCGATGTCGAAGCCGTGGCCAGCCTGCCGGTGCTTCAGCCGCTCGCGGATGTCGGTGAAGTCGCGCGAGTAGCCGGTGTCCCCGGCGTAGAAGAGGTGGCAGTCGGGTGCCATCACGGCAAAGCCGCCCCACAAGGTTTGCATACGGTCGCTGAGGC
>NZ_JBFUGE010000586.1:0-3739 GCF_056403075.1 Ideonella sp. P3_A4
CTCCAGGCTTGCGTGTGGCCAAGGCGGCGCAGCACCTGCGCAGCCTGCAGGCTGCGGTTGCCGCTGCGGCAGAAGAACACCACCGCGGTCTCGGCCGGCAACGCCAGCCATTCGACCAAGCCGTTGAGCAGGCCGGACATCGGCACCGTCTGGTGCCGCACCGCCAGGCCCACATCGGGCGACACGCTCAGCCGCTGTTCATAGGGCTCGCGCACGTCGACCAGCAACAGATCCGGCTGCGTTTCCAACAGCAGCTGCAGCGCCTCAGGTGTCAGCTCATTCGGGGTGGCATCGACGCGGTCTTCGGCGACCGCGCCGTGGGCGCCCTCGCCGGTCAGGGCCAGCACCCGCTCGCGCGCCGCCTTGGCAGCCGCAAAGGCAGATGCGTCGATGGCCCCGCGCAACAACTGCGACAACAGCGGCTGAACCGCGCATTCGGTGCTCAACGTGCTCGCCACGCGCTGTTGGGGGTCGTGCCCCGGCGCCAGCAAGGTGTGCGGGCCCACGGCAGCCTCAAGCTGGCACAGCGACGCGCCATAGGCCTGCGGTGCACTGTTCGGGCCGATGCTGCTTCCCAGCGCGCCAGGAAGCACCACGTTGCCCACAAAGGCCATGCGCAGCCCCTGCGCACCGTGCAGCAGATAGGCGGTGGCGTCTTTCGTGTGCCCGGGCACAGCGAGCCGGCCGATGCGAAGCACGCCGAGCGCGATCTGCTCGGCGCCCTGCGGCCAACCCAAGAGCTCGAGCCCGGCCTGTGCCGCCGGCTCCAGCAGGTCTTGGGCGTCACGGCGAAACAGCAAGGTGTCAGATGCGCGCTCGCTGCGGCTGTGGGTGTCAAGCACCGCCGCCACCGTGTAGCCCTGGCAGCGCAGCCACTGCGACACGCGCTCGGTCACCTCGGCCAGCGGGTCGATCACCACGCAGCGGCGGCTGCTGGCATCGGCCACCACATAGCTGCAGGCACCGTCGACAATGAAACGCGAAACACCATCGGGCGCTAGCGCACGGCTGGGCACCGAGCCCAGGCAACACTCGCGCAGGGTCTCGCCGCAGGTGCGGATGCGGGCGCAGGCCTCGGCGATGAAGTCGGCGTCAGCGGCCGGGCCAAAGGACATGCGCACCGCCGAGGCAGTGCGCCATTCCGGCAGGCCCATCGCCTCCAGCACGAAGCTGGGCTTGGCCTGCGCGGCACTGCAGGCCGAGCCGCCGCTGACGCGCACGTCGGCGGCGTCGAACAAATCGAGCAGCAGTTTCGAGCTGAGGCCAGGCACCGAGAAGTTCAGCGTCGTCGGCAGGCTCAGCTCCAGCGGTGCGTTGAAGACCAGGCCGGGGAACGCATCCTGCAATGCCTCGACCAGGCTGGCCCGAAAGCTGGCCAGCGTGATGGGGCTCTTGAAGCCGCGGCCTTCTTCCATCGCGGCCAGCACCGCGCCGAGCGCTGCGATGCCGGACATGTTCTCGGTCCCGGAGCGTTGAGCGCCCTCTTGCCCGCCGCCCGCCAGCAGCGGCGTGAACGGCGCACCTTCGCGCACGTACAGCATGCCGATGCCCTTGGGGGCGTAAAGCTTGTGGCCAGAGAACGGGGCGTAGTCGATGCGGCGCTCGACCAGGCGAAGCGGCAGCTTGCCCAGCGCCTGCACGCCGTCGACCATCCACAGCGCCGGGCTGCCGGCCAGCGCGACGGCAATGCCGTCCAGGTCGCTGATCACACCGGTCTCGTTGTTCGCGGCCATGGTGCAGACCAGGCCGGCGCGCGGCGCATGGTCGCGCAGCCAGCCCAGGTCGTGCCGGCCATTCTGGTCGACTGGGATCGCGACCACCTCCAGCCCCATGCCGAGCAGCGCGTTCCAGTGCTTCAGCGCCTCGGGCACGGCCTTGTGCTCGGTGGCGCCGTAGAGCAACAGCTCGGGCATCGGTGAGGTCGCGGCACCTTCGGCACGGCGGGTGCGCAAGGCGCTCAAGGCCGACAGCACTGCGGTCTGGATGCCTTCGGTCGCCCCGCTGAGGAACAGCAGCTGGCCGCTCGGCGCTCCGAGCGCGCGGCGGGCTCGGGCTCGCACCGCGTTCATCATCGCCCTGGCCTTCAGGCCCGTGCTGTGGATGCTGCTGGGGTTGCCGAAATCATCGGCCATGGTGGCCAGCGCGGCTGCGCTGGCTTGGGCCAACACCGGGGTAGTGGCGTTGGCGTCTAGATAAATTTCCATCGAGGGTATCGATTTCGAAAGAGCGCCGGGTAGGCACAGCTGTGCATCCTAGCAACCGCCCTGCCGCTTGGCACCCCTAGACACCAAGGATGCAAATGACATCTGCGTCGTTGACCACGCGCAAGGGCTCGCGCTCTGCAAGCAAAGTCGTGGTCCGCACAACACCGCTTCTGCGGCTTCGTAGCCGGGGGTTGCCAACGCGTGCAACGTTCGGACACATCGATCCGCGTAAACGCGAAGACCGGCCGGCTGGGTGCGCCGAAGCAACGGTGCTAGTGTTCGGCACCCCTTCTTGAAAGCGCTGCCGCACCTATGAAACACCCCTCATCCACTTCGCGCCGCCGAGCGCTGGCCGCCGGCCTGGCGCTGCTGGCCGGATCACCGCTGGCGCTTGCTGACGCCATCGAGCAGGCCGCCACGGCCACGCTGTCCGACACGCCACAGTTGGCCGCCAAAAGCGTCAAGCGCGGCATCGCCTACGACCTGGCCAACGGCCCGGACCTGAAGGCACTGTCGCCCGGCGTGAGTTGGTGGTATGACTGGGGCCTTAAGCCCAACCCGGGCGCGCCGGCGGCCTACCGCAAGAAGTTCGACATGGACTTCTACTCGATGCTGTGGAACGACTCGTACGACCACGACACCGTCGTCAGCTGGCTGCTGGCCCACCCGAAGATCAAGTTCCTGCTGGTGCTGAACGAGCCCAACCTGGTCGAGCAGTCGAACAAGACCCCGCAGCAGGCGGCCGCGTTCTGGCCCGGCTACGAGCGCATCGCCACCGAAACCGGCGTGAAGATCGTCGGCCCGCAGATCACCTGGGGCACGATGTCGCCCTACAACGACCCGGTCGCGTGGCTGGATGCCTTCTACGCCGCCTACCGCTCGGCCAACGGCGGCCGCGACCCGCGCATCGACTACCTCGGCTTTCACTGGTACGACTACGGCCTGTCCGGCCAGCTCGACCGTTTGACCAAGTACGGCAAGCCCTTCTGGGTCACCGAGTTCGCCAACTGGCACTGGCAGTCGGACGGCGCGCAGATCGACACGCTGGAAAAGCAGAAGGCGCAGATGACCGACATGGTCTCGGTCTGCGAGCAGCGCACGGATGTGTTCCGTTATGCCTGGTTCACCGGCCGCTGGAACCCCGATCCGCACTTCACCAGCCTGCTGGCCAGCCCCGGCACCGGTCAGTTGACCGAGCTGGGCAGACACTATCTGTCGCTGCCGTTCACCAAGGCGCGGCCGCCGGCCGCTGATGTGGGCGAAACCGAGGCCGAAGCCATGCGCTAACGTCATGCCATGAAACGAAGAACGGGACTGGTGGCACTTGCGGCCTCGTTGGCCGGGCTGAAGGGCTCGGTCGCCCTGGCGGCCTGGTCGAACGACACAGCCGCTATTGCGGGCGAAATCGGCGCGCCCAAGCCACGCCGCGGCCACGCCTACTTTTCGGTCACCCTGCCCCTGGGCCAGGTGGCCGGTGTGGTGTCGGTTCACTTTCGTGGCGGCGAAGCAGTCTCCTTCTACGAGGACGCCGTCAC
>NZ_JBFUGE010000587.1:0-3708 GCF_056403075.1 Ideonella sp. P3_A4
CTGCTGGACGGCCGCCATCGACCACCACCTGAACGAGCTGGGCTACATCATCCCGGGCCTGGGGGATGCCGGCGACAAGATCTTTGGCACCAAGGACGAGGGAACGCTGTGAACACCGCCCAACTCGTCGCGCTGGCCGCTGCCGTGCTGGCACTGGCCGCTTGCACGCAGGAGCAGCAGAACCAGATCAAGCGCGACATCCAGAACTGGACCGGCACCGACGGCGTGCTCGAGGTCTACGCGGGGAACTCGGTGGTTAAACGTTTTCTGAAGATCGACAAGCTGTCGACGGCGTTGGGCACGACCGACAAAGAACCGCGCCACTACCGCTATGGCTACGGCGTGCTCGACGAGAACCTGAACGGCCAGGTCGACCCGGGTGAGAAGCGCGTCTACTTCGAAGTAGGGGACTTCAACGCCTACGTTTTCTTCGAAAACCCACATTGAGAGTGGGGCGGAGTCAGGAATGGGCAACGGCAATTGGTACTCGCAGTTCGCCAAGACGGCGGCGCGCTTCTGTGGGCGGCCGCGGGTCTTCACGCTGGCCGTCGGCGTGATCCTGGTCTGGGCCGTCACCGGGCCGCTGTTCGGCTTCAGCGACACCTGGCAGCTGGTCATCAACACCAGCACGACCATCGTCACTTTCCTGATGGTGTTCCTGATCCAGAACACCCAGAACCGCGACACCGAGGCGATCCAGATCAAGCTCGACGAGTTGATCCGCGCCACCAAGGGGGCGCACAACGCGCTGCTGGACCTCGAAGAGATGGACGACGAGATGCTCAACGAGTTTCGCGCCAAGTACGAGCAACTGGCGGATGCAGCGCGCAAGCGCATCGAGTTGGGCGACCCGGACACCGACTCGCCCGAGCCATAACGAATAAACTGTACTGACTGAGCACGACCGACCCTACTTGTCGAGTAGGTAATCCCTCCCTATTTTGTGGGGTGTTAAAGGTTGTGTCCGCGCATATCATCGGCGCCGTAACGTCGGTTGAACCAGTGCTCGTTGAAGCGCTGGGCGGCCGTCGAGGGAGCGCATATGCAAGAAGCTTTTCGCCAAAGTAGCGAGAGCTCGTCGTCGGTTGCAGTTGCCCCCGTTTACGGGCCGGCTATTTCGCCGAAGCGAGTTCTCTTAGTCGACGACCATGAGTTGGTCCGTGTCGGCGTCAAATCGATGTTTGTCGAGCTGGACGGTACGCCTATCGTCTGGCTGGATGCCTGTTCGCTGCAAGAGGCGTTGAACGTCTATGGCAGCGACGAGGGGATCGATGCGGTGCTGCTCGATCTCAACCTCGCCGACTGCAAGGGCCTGCAGGGCCTGCGACAGTTCATTCACGTATATCCATCTGCGCGAATCGCAGTATTCAGCGGTACGCAGGATGAATTCGTCGTGCGTCAGGCCCGGGCACTGGGCGCCGTGGGGTATGTCCCCAAGGGTGCCACGGTGACCGAGGTCAAGAACACGCTGGCGTCATTGCTGTGGCCGCAGCGTGGCCGTGGCCAACTGGCCGCCGGGCCGCTGTTTCCGCGCTTTCCGGCGTCGGCGATGTACGACCGGGTGGCCGAGCTCGGCACGCGGCACCTGGACATCCTGGAGCAGGTGCTGTCGGGCTGCAGCAACCAGGAGATCAGCACGTCGACCGGGCTGTCTCTGGGCACGGTCAAGAACTACGTGTCGTCGCTGCTGTTGGCGCTGGACGTGAAGTCGCGCTCGCACATGATCAGCCTGTTCCGCTGATCGCGACTGTCGTCGGGCTGGTCTGGTGAGCGCCCTGTTGCGCAGCGCTGGTCCCGTCGTTGCCGCTCGCCCGGCACCGGCGGTGGACTTTGTCGTCTACACGGGCGGCAGCGACGAGGCGTTGGAAGACGGTGACCCCGCGCGCACTGAGCGGCGCGCGGTCGAACGCCGCCTGCGCGACGCCGCGCTGCGCGTGGCCGCCGGCGGGACCGCGCTGGTGGTCGTTCCGCTGATCGCGTTGCTGCCGGGCCTGCTGAGCTTGAAGGGCGCGGGGTCGGCGGCGCCGATGTGGTGGGCCCTGGGTGTGGGCTTGCTCGGCGCCCTGTGGTGGCTGTTCGCCCGGGCGGTCTCGCGCCGGGCCGGCTGGATAGGCGACACGCGTCAGCAGCGCTTGATCCTGGGGGCCCTGGGGGCCGGCTGCGTCTCCGCCATGCTGCTGCTCTCGGGTCTGCTCGATCAGGCGCAGGGGCTGCAGCAACCGTCAGCGCCGGTCTGGCTGGTGCTGGTGGCGTTGGCGCCGACCCTGGCCTGCGTGCTGGCGCCGATGCGCGAAGGCTGGCTGCCGGTGGCGCTGCTGTCCCTGGCCCCGGTGGCAGTGGTCCTCGTGCGCGGTGGGGTGAGCGACGCAGTCGATTGGTTTCAGCTGCTGTCTTGCCTGGTGCTCGGCGCCGGATCGACGCTGCTGGCGGGTTGGCGCTGGCGCCACTGGGCCGAAGACCAGCGGACCTTGATCCTGCGCGAAGACCGGATCCGCGAACTCGAGACGGCCTGCAAGCTGGCCCGCCGCGCCGAACAGGAAAAGACGCGCTTTCTCGCCTCCGCCAGCCATGACCTGCGGCAACCGATGCATGCGCTCGGGCTGTTCGCGGCGACGCTGGAGAAGCGCCTGCAGGGCTCGGCCGAAGAGCCGCTGCTGCGCAACGTGATGCGCTCGGTCGACGGGCTGGAGCGCTCGTTCAACGTGATGCTGGACGTGTCGCGCCTGGACGCCGGCACGGTGGACCCGAACGTCCAGCACTTCCCGCTGCGCGACCTGTTTCGCCGCCTGCACATGCAGTACTCCGGCCAGGCCGAGCAGGCGGGGCTGGGGCTGCGTTTTTCGCCCGGCGGCAAGTCGGTCAGCAGCGATCCGCAGCTGCTGGAGCGCATCCTCGGCAACCTGATCCAGAACGCGATCAAGTACACCGACGCGGGCGGCATCGCCGTCGTCGCGCGCAGCACCGAAACCCATGTCAACGTCGAGGTGTGGGACACCGGCGTCGGCATCTCGGCCGACGATCTGCCACGGATCTTCGACGAGTTCTGCCAGGTCGGGCGCGACCGGCGCGCCCGCGCCCAGGGGTTGGGCATGGGCCTGGCCATCGTCAAGCGCCTGGCCAAGCTGCTGGGACATCGGCTGAGCGTTCGCTCGCGGCCGGGCGGCGGCACGATGTTTCGCATCGGCATCCAGATCGGCGGGCTGCCCGGCATCCAGGACGCCACCGCGGCGGCCGACACGCTGCCGATGCCGATCCTGCAGCCGTGCTCGGTGCTGGTCATCGATGACGAGGCCCCGATCCGCGAGAGCCTGCGCATCCTGCTGGAGGAGTGGGGCTACGACGTGGTCTGCGTGGCGACGGCGCAGCAGGCGGAATCGTCGGTGCGAGGGCGGGAGTTGCCGCCCGATCTCATCCTCAGCGACCTGCACCTAGGCCCCGGGCCAGACGGCATTGCGGCCATCGACGCCGTGCGGCGCGTCTATGGTTATTCGGTCCCGGCCATCCTCGTCACCGGCGACACCACGCTCGAAGAATTGCGCCGTGCCACCGACAGCGGCCACACGGTGCTGTTCAAGCCGCTGCAGGCACGGAAACTGTTCAATGCACTCCATGGGTTAGGGTCCTGAGTCAGAAATACGTGCCATTGGACGGGCCGCAATGGGGATGATCGCGAGACGACGAGCCAGGTTGATACCTGGCGGTATCAGC
>NZ_JBFUGE010000588.1:0-3678 GCF_056403075.1 Ideonella sp. P3_A4
CAGTCGGTGAACGGCGTGCTCGAGCGGCTGGCAGCGTGGGCCAAGGAGCACCCCCAGCTCACCACCGCGCTCATGCAGGGCGCCGCCGCCATCGCTGTGGTTCTGGCGGTAGTGGGTTCACTGTTGCTGGCCGTGGCGGGCATCCTKGGGCCGCTTGCGGCATTCCGCTTCGGCTTCGCCACGGCATTGCCCCTGCTCGAGGTCATCGGCGTTGCCCTGGCTGCCGTCGCGGCTGCGGTTGGTCTGCCCGTCTGGGCGCTCGGTGCGCTGGTGGCAGCGTTCGCCGCGGCGGCCGTGGCAGTGGTGGCGTATTGGGAGCCGATCAAGGCCTTCTTCGCGCAGCTCTGGGAAGGGGTCAGGAAGATCTTCTGGGACGCCGTGGACGCCCTGYTGGAGCCTCTGCGCCTGCTACGGACGGGCCTCAACACGATCGGCTGGAACGTGCCTGAGATCCCGCGCTTCAGCACCAGCCCGGTCAAGGTGGACGGTCGCCCACCGCTTCCCGCGGGCGCCGGCATGCCGCAGCCTATGACGGTGGCGGCCGGCCCCACCACCGTACAGGTTCAGGCGGCACCTGGCATGGACGAGCGCGCGCTGGCCCGCGAGGTCGCACGCCAGATGGATCAGCGTGACCGCGATCTCGTCGCGCGTGGCCGCAGCGCGCTGCGCGACCGAGACTGAAGGAAGGAAACGCCATGATGATGGGCTTCGGCCAGTTCACCTTCTCGCTTGAGACGCTGGCCTACCAGCAACTTGAGCGTTCGGCCGAGTGGCGCCACCCTAGCAACAGCCTGGTCGGCGCCCTCCCGGCCAGCCAGTTCACGGGCCCGGGGGAAGACACCACCACCCTCAACGGGACGCTGCACCCCGCCTTCAAGGGCACCCCGCAGGACCTGGACCTGCTGCGCGAGATGGCCAACAGCGGCAAGGCCTGGCCGCTCGTCTCCGGTACCGGCCGAGTGTATGGCGCCTACGTCATCACCAGCCTGCGCGAGGCCGAGACCAACCACTTAGCTAACGGCACACCGACCCGCATCGACTTCACGCTCGTGCTCAAGCGCGTGGACGATGGCGCCACCGACCAGCTCGGCACGCAGACCAGCACCACGGGCTGAACACCATGGCCACCCACAGCACTCCCAACACGCAAGGCGGCTTGCAGCGCCAGCCGGCCTTTCGCATCACACTGGGCGGCAAGGACATCACGGCCACCATCAACCCGCGCCTGGTCAACCTGGCGCTCACCCAATGCCGTGGCGACGAGGCTGATCAACTCGACCTCACGCTCGACGACACTGACGGCCAGCTCGAGCTGCCGCGGACCGGCGTGGAGATCTCCCTGGCCATTGGCTGGGCCGGCACGGACCTGACACCCAAGGGAACGTTCACCGTCGACGAGGTGGAACACAGCGGAGCGCCGGACCAGGTTCAGATCCGCGCCCGAAGCGCAGACCTGCGCGCCGGCCTGCGCAACCGAGCCGAGCAAAGCTGGCACGACACGACCCTGGGTACCGTGGCGCAGACGATCGCCCGCCGAAACGGCCTGCAGGCCCGCATCGACGCCGGATTGGCAAGCACGCCCATCGCGCACGCCGACCAGACCAACGAGAGCGACATCAACTTCCTGAGCCGCCTGGCCAGGCGGCATGACGCGGTAGCCACGGTGAAGGCTGACCGCCTGGTGCTGGTGCCGATCAACGGCTCGCGCAGTAGCTCCGGCGCAGCGCTGTCAGTCACCTTGCTCACCCGAACCTCAGGCGATCGGCATCGCTATCACATGGCCAACCGCGACGCCTACACCGGCGCGCGCGCCTATTGGCATGACGCCACCCGCGCCAAGCAGCGCAGCGTGCTGGTCGGCCAAAGCGGCAATGCCAAGCGTCTGCGTGAGGGACATGCCACCGAGGCAGATGCCCGCGCGGCGGCTGAAGCCGAATGGCAGCGTATCCAGCGCGGCGCGGCGACCTTCGAGCTGACGCTGGCCACCGGCATCGCCACCCTTGACGCGCAGGCCCCGCTGGCAGTGAGCGGCTTCAAGCCGGCGATCGACGGCACCGACTGGCTTGTCACCAAGGTCACCCACACCATCGCCGACGGTGGGTTCATTACGCGGCTGGAGGCGGAGCGCCAGGGGGCCGATGCCCACGCTGGCAGCGCGGAAGACGTCGGCTGAGGCGCAGCCGAATTGGCTTGCTACAGTCCGTAGCGCAACAGCTATTGGACCCATCGACCACGCTCACGGTCGAGCCGCCGCGCAAAGAATGCTCCCCCTGCAGCAACTCATAGACCTCGGCTTGGCGGAGGACCGGGACAGCCTTCGGCGACAGTTGGCCCGTGCTGCGGCCGATCTCGGATTCGGCCTGTTCTCGGCGGTGCTGATTCGCGGCGCGCTGGGCTCCAAGAACGCCTGGCTGGCCGGAGTCGGGAACCCTCCCGCCGCCTACTTGGAGGCCCAGTACTCGCTCGACGACACGCTGCGCGATCCGGTCATGTGTTCGCTGCGATCGAGCATCGCTCCGGTTCTGTACGACCAGGCGCTGTATGTCGATGGCGGCGCCGCGGACCTGTGGGACCTACAGGCCGCCTACGGCTACCGGAGCGGCGTCGCGTGCACCGTTCACGAGGCGAGCCACCTCGAACAGTTCATGTTCGGCGTTGATGGCGATGCACTGCCAAACGACCTGGTCGGTCGGGTCTCGCTGACAGCGGCGATTCAGCTGCTCACCGTGTACGCGCAGTCGGCCATGCAGCGCATCTTCACGTCGGCGCCTTCGGGATGTCCAGTCCTCGAAGACGACGAGTTGGAGCCTCTGCGCTGGGCGAAGGACGCCTACACCGTTCACCAGATCGGAGACAAGCTTTTGATCAGCAGCGTCCACGTGCAGCACAAGTTGCATCAGGCCACCAAGAAGCTCGGCGTCAGCTCGGTGCCGGCCGCCGTCCTGCGATGCATCGAGGGTGGACTGATCGACTGAAGCCGCAGCGGGCTAGCCGAAATGGCGCCCAGGGAAAAGCTGCCAGGTCTGCATATAGGCTTCACAAGCGAGGCAACAGATAGTGTGCTCCGCGGTCGACGTGACCGCTGATACCGGAGTACACGATGATCTCGTTCCTGTTGCAACTGTTCGGCTTTTCAGAACCCACCGACCTTCCCCGTACCGGCGGCGGCGGATCCTGAGCTGGCGATGTCCAACGCGCGCCCCAGGTCCAGCCATCCGCGGTTCAGAGCCATGGCGGCCGCCGCGTAGGACGTCTCCACACCCAGCCGTGCCCGCGCGCGCTCCAGGGACTGGTACACCGCCTTAGTGCTGATCCCGAGAGTGCGCGCGGCATCCTTGTACGAAAGGCCCGCCAGCGTGAAGTGCAGGCAGTCCATCTCGTCCTGCGTCAACGGGCACGCTGCCACCGTGGCGGCGGCCAATTTGCGCAGCGGCCCGTTGATCGTCACGGCCGCAGTCAGCGTGTAGCCCAGCAGCGTCGAGACATGAGCGTCGGGCAGCTTCTCGTCGGAGCTCGACACCATGAGAACGCAGCCCGTGCCGCTGCCATCAAGTGCGGCCCCAGCCACGCCGCAGCGATAGCCGAAATCCCCATTCAGCTCCCGCCAGTCGCCCCCACCACGCCCTGACTGCCAGACGACCGGTATGGGCGACATCTTTGCCTGTGCCACCACAGGGT
>NZ_JBFUGE010000589.1:0-3671 GCF_056403075.1 Ideonella sp. P3_A4
CCCAAGGACCTGTCAGGCGGCCAGCGCCAGCGCGTGGCGATCGGCCGCGCGATCGTGCGCAAGCCCGAGGTCTTTTTGTTCGACGAGCCGCTGTCGAACCTGGACACGGCCTTGCGCGTGCGCATGCGCTACGAGTTCGCCAAACTGCACGAAGAGCTGAAGACGACGATGGTCTACGTGACGCACGATCAGGTCGAGGCGATGACGCTGGCCGACCGCATCGTCGTGCTGTCGGCCGGCAAGATCGAGCAGGTCGGCGCGCCGATGGCGCTGTACGAGCATCCGTACAACCTCTTCGTCGCCAAGTTCATCGGCTCGCCGGAGATGAACATCCTCGACGGGACGCTGGTCTCGGCCGATGCGCTGGGCGCGACCGTGAAGCTGGCCGGTGGTGCGGTGCTGCATTGCGCGGTGGACGCGACGCGTGCCAAAGCCGGTGACCCGGTGCGCCTGGGCGTGCGGCCCGAGCACCTGCGCGAAGGCGGCAGCAGCAACACGATTGACGTCAAGGTCACGTTCGTCGAGTCGCTGGGCGGCACGACCTACGCCTACTGCGACTACCCCGGCGCCGAAGACACGCTGACTTGCGAGCTGGACGGACACTCGCACCCCAAGCCCGGCCAGACGCTGAGCTTGCAGGTGCCGTCAGAGCGCGCGTACTTGTTCGATGCGCAAGGCACAGCATTCCAGCGCCAGACAGAGGCCGGCCGTGCCTGACCACAAGCTCGTTCGTTGGGCGGCGATTGCCGCGACCGCGCTGCTCGCATCCTGTGCCCCCAAGGGCCCCGACGCCGGCGCACTGAAGCTGCTCGTCTGGATCAACGGCGACAAGGGCTACAACGGGCTGCAGAAGGTGGGCGACGCGTTCGCTGCCGCCACGGGGGTGCAGGTCACCGTCCAGCACCCCGAAGGCGCACCGGACAAATTTCAAGCCGCCGCCGGCGCCGGCAAAGGCCCGGACATCTTCTGCTGGCCGCACGACCGCGTCGGCGAGTGGGCCAAGTCCGGCCTGATCGTGCCGGTGCATCCGCCGAAGCGTGTTCACGACGAGGTCGAGGACTCGGCTTGGGCAGCCTTCACCTACCAGGGCAAGACCTGGGGCTACCCGCTGGCGATCGAGGCGATCGGACTGGTCTACAACAAGGCACTGGTGAAGACGCCGCCGGCCACGTTCGAAGAGCTGATCACGCTCGACAAGCAATTGCAGAAAAACGGCAAACACGCGGTGCTGTGGGACTACAACAAGTCCTTCTTCACCTGGCCGATGCTGGCCGGCCCGGGCGGCTTCGTCTTCGGCCGCACGGCGAGTGGCGACTACGACCCGAAGGCCGTGGGCGTGAACACTGCGGGCGCATTGAAAGGTGCCGAGATGCTGGACCGCCTGATCAAGGACGGCCACATGCCCAAGGGGGCGCGCTACTCGGAGATGGAAGCCAGCTTCGCCCGCGGCGAGGTCGCGATGATGATCACCGGCCCCTGGGCCTGGGACAACGCGAAGAAGGCCGGCATCGACTACGGCGTCGCGCCGGTGCCTGGCGTGGCCGGCCACTTGGCCAAACCTTTCGTCGGTGTGCTCGGCTGCATGGTCACGGCGCCCAGCCCGTCGAAAGACATCGCGCGCGAGTTCATCGAGAACCATCTGCTGACCGTCGAGAGCCTGAAGACCATCTCGGCTGATGTGTCACTCGGCACCCCCGCCAACAAGGCCTACTTCGCCGAGCTGTCGGGCGATGCCTCGATCCGCACGACGATGGAAAACGCACGCGCCGGCGAGCCGATCCCGAACATCCCCGAGACACAGCGCTTCTTCCCGGCGATGGACGCGGCACTGGAAGCGATCACCAACGGCCGCCAGTCGCCGAAGGACGCTCTCGATGGCGCGGCAGCGCGCATGGTCATCAACTGACATGAACACCCTCGCCGCCTCGCCCCCTTTGACCCGCCCCGCCAGCACCGGGCAGCGCAGCTTCACCTGGGCCGTCGCCGCGCTGTGCGAGCTGCTCGTGCTGTGGTTCGCCTGGCGCCTGGCCGCCGGTGGCCAGGCGCTGGTCAGCACCGCCGCACTCGCACTCGGCACGATGGGCGTCTACACCTACGCATCGACGAAGTCGCTGGCTTGGCGCTACCTGTTCCCGGGTGTCGCCGGTATGCTGATCTTCGTGGCCTTTCCGCTCGTCTACACGATGCAGATCGGCTTCACGAACTACTCGTCGGCTCATTTGTTGAGCGAGGCGCGCGCCCGCGCCTACCTGCTCGACCAAAGCGATGTCGACGAAGCCCACGCGATGGCCAGCACGCTGTACGCCGACGGCTCGGCGCTGCGCATCAAGCTGACCAGCGCAGACGGCAACGAGGTGCTGGTCACCCCGCCGCTGTCGCAAGCGGCCGCGCCGAAAGCACCGGTGGCCTTGACGCCGGCAGCGCAAGACCTGGGCACGCCGCTGTCGCTGCGCGAGGTGCTGGCCCGGCGCGACACGTTGCGCGAACTGGTGCTGCAGCGCCCGGATGGCACCCGGCTGCACTACACCGGCGTGCGCGAATACGGCCCGCTGAACCCGCTGTGGAAGGCCGGCGACGACGGCGCGCTGGTCCAGCAACCGTCGGGCACCGTCTACAAGCCCAACCGTGACACCGGCTACTTCGAGAACGAGCGCGGCGAGCACATCCAGCCCGGCTTCAAGGTCGGCATCGGCTGGGCCAACTACACGCGGATGATGTTCGACGCCGACTTCCGCGGCCCGTTCGTCTCGATCTTTGGTTGGACCGTCGTCTTCTCTGCACTGACCGTGCTGTTCGCCACCATGATCGGCATGACGCTGGCGGTGTTGCTGAACTGGGAAGCGCTGAAGTACCGCACGCTGTACCGAACGCTGCTGTTCCTGCCGTACGCCGTGCCCGGCTTCATCTCGATCCTGGTGTTCAAGGGCCTGTTCAACCAGAACTTCGGCGAGATCAATGCGATCCTCGATGCGCTGTTCGGCGTACGCCCGGCCTGGTTCGCCGACCCGACGCTGGCGCRCGCGATGCTGCTGATCGTCAACACCTGGCTCGGCTACCCGTACGTGATGGTGCTGTGCACCGGGCTGCTGAAGGCGATCCCTTCTGACCTGTACGAAGCCTCGGCGATCGCCGGAGCCGGCCCGCTGACCAACTTCTTCAAGATCACCGCGCCGCTGATCGCGCGGCCATTGACGCCGTTGCTGATCTCGGCCTTCGCGTTCAACTTCAACAACTTCGTGCTGATYGCGCTGCTGACCGATGGGCGGCCCGACTATCTGAACACCAAGCTGCCGGCCGGCACGACCGACATCCTGGTCAGCTACACCTACCGAATCGCCTTCACTGACGCCGGCGCCAACTTCGGCCTCGCGGCCGCCATCTCGACACTGATCTTCTTCGTCGTCGCGCTGATGTCGCTGGTGAACCTGAAGCTGACGGGCGACGGGAAGGCGGTGCGGCCTTGATGAAGAAGCCAGACGCGTTCCACCTGCGAAGCGCGGAGCGTGGCGGGAGGCCCGGGGATGCGTTCTCCGGTTCACGCTCGCGGGGAGATGTCTTCAGCCTGCCGGCACCTCTCGGTCGGACAGGTTTCCTCATGCCTCGGCTCGAGCGACCGCGAATGGCGCCTGCGCCCGCATCCCCGAGCCTCCCACCAAGGCACCCGCGTGGCA
>NZ_JBFUGE010000590.1:0-3670 GCF_056403075.1 Ideonella sp. P3_A4
GTGTAGGGCTTGGGCAGCAGCTCCCAGCTCGGCGGGGCGTCGCGGTCGGCGTCCAGCAATTCGGATGAGAAACCCGACATCAGCAGGATCGCCATGCGAGGGAAGCGCTGTTGCGCCTGTTGGGCCAGCGCCGTGCCGCGCATGCCGGCACCGAGCGCGATGTCGGTCAGCAGCAGGTCGAAATCCGCGTCGGGCGTCAAGGTCTCCAGCGCCTGCTCGGCGCTCGCGCAGGCTGTGACCACGCAGCCCAGCGTGTCGAGGAAAGTCCGCACCACGGCGCGTACCTCGGCGTCGTCTTCCACCAGCAGCACCTTCAGGCCGGGTGGCACGGCCTCGCCGGTGGCCGTGTCGTCGCCCTGGTGTTCGGTCGGCGAGCCGGGCCGCGGGATGTAGAGCGTCAGCGTCGTGCCCTTGCCGGGCGCGCTGCGGATCTCGATCGCCCCCTTGGACTGCTTGACGAAGCCATAGACGGTGCTCAGGCCCAGGCCGGTGCCGCGCCCGAGCTCCTTGGTCGTGAAGAAGGGCTCGAAGGCGCGCTCTTTCACTTCGTCGGGCATGCCGGCGCCAGTGTCGGCGATCGAGATCGCCACGAAGTGCTCGTCCGGTATCGACGGGTCGTCCAGTTCACTGCGCTGCATGGCTGGCAGCTGGGCACGCGGCGTCGCGGCAAAGCGCAGGGTGCCGCCCTCTGGCATGGCATCGCGCGCGTTGATCGCGATGTTGAGCAGGGCCGATTCGAGCTGGCCCGGGTCGGCGAGAACAGGCGGGCAATCAGGCGGGGTGTCGACCTCGATGCGGATGCGCTGGTCGAGCGTGCGGCGCAGCATGTCGGCCAGCGAATGCAGCAGCTGGCTGACATCGACCGTGTTCGGCTGCAGCACCTGCCGGCGCGAAAACGCCAGCAGCTTGCTGGTCAGCTCCGCACCGCGCCGACTGGCACGTGCAGCCGCAGCAACCAGTTGCTGACCGTACGCGTCGTCGGCCAGCGCGGGCAGCTCTTCCAGCACCTGCAGGTTGCCCTGGATCACCGTCAGCAGGTTGTTGAAGTCGTGGGCGATGCCGCCAGTCAGCTGGCCGACGCTTTCCATCCGCTGGGCGTGGTTCAGCGCCTCTTCCGACTGCGCCCGCTGCTGGCTGCTGACCAGCAGGTTGGCCAACGACTCCATGAACCGCACCTCGTCGTCGCCGAAGCGCTTGGCGTCGCGCGAATGAACGGTCAGCACACCGGTGATGCGGCCGCGGTCCGACAGCGGCACCGTCAGGGCGCTGGTCAACCCGGCATCGATGCGGGCCTGTGGAACCTGAAAGCGCTGTTCGGCGCCATAGTCAGCCACGATCACGGGTCGGCCCTCTGCGTAGACGAAGCCCGGTGCCGTGTCCGGCCGGTTAGGCATCCGTGAGCCCACTTCTTCGCCCGGTAACAGCCCGACACCTGCCGCGACGCGGAACTCGAGCCGGCTGGGTTCGAGCAGACGCACGGCCGCCACTTCGACCTGCAGCGCCTGGGCGGCAATGGCCGGGACCTGTTCGAGCAGCCCTTGCGCGTCGCGGGCATCCACCGCCAGCCGGCCCAGTTGTGCCAGGTGCTCGCTGTAGCGCGCCCGCTGCAAAGCCTGCCGGACGCGCGGGTAGGCGCCGATGTCTCGTATGGCCGCTACGACGAGCGGCAGGCCGTGGTCCTGCAGCGGGCTSAGCGCGATCTCGACCATCACCTCGCTGCCATCGCAGCGCCGTGCGACCAGCTCCATCTGCGTGCCCATCGGGCGCGTGCGGGGCGCACGGCCGTAAGCCTCGCGATAGGCCGCATGGCGCGGGCGGATGCTGTCGGGCACCAGCATGTCGATGCCGGCGCCGATCAGCTCGTCGACGGTGTAGCCGAGCAGTGCGGCCGCGGCCGGGTTGGCCAGCACGATCTGGCCCGCAGCATCGGCCACCAGCAGTGCGTCGGGGTAGGCAACGAACAACGAGCGGAAGACGCTGTGGTCGTCGATGCCGGAGGGCAGGGCGGCGGGAATCGCCGGGGTACTCATCGCGCGGCTCCTTGTCCGTGCGGCGTCAGGCCGTGGTCACCGGTGGGACGAGGATGTAGCCGGCGCCGCGAACCGACTTGATGATCTGCGGGTCTTCGGCATCGACCTCGAGCTTCTTGCGCAGGCGGCCGACCTGGACGTCGATCGTGCGGTCGAACGGGGCGGCCTCGCGGCCGCGCGTCTGTTCGAGCAGGAAGTCGCGCGACAGCACGCGGCCCGGGTGCTGCGCAAACGCGCACAGCAGGTCGAACTCGCCGGTGGTCAGCGGCACATCTTGCCCGCCAGGCCCGATCAGCTGGCGTGCCGCGGTATCGAGGGCCCAGCCGGCGAAGCACAGCTTGTTGCGCGGGCTGGCAGCAGGAGCCTGAGCWGGCGGCTCGCTCGGTGTCAGGCGCCGCAGCACGGCCTTGATGCGAGCCAGCAGCTCGCGCAGGTCGAAGGGCTTGGTCACGTAGTCGTCGGCGCCGACCTCCAGCCCGACGACCTTGTCGACCGCGTCACCCCGGCCGGTCACGATGACCAGGCCGCAGCGCCAGTGTTCACGCAGCTGGCGGGCGATCGAGAAGCCGTCTTCGCCGGGCAGCCCCAGGTCGAGCAGGACGAGTGCCGGCGGGTCAGCGGCCATCAGCTCCATCAACGCCCGGCCGCTGTGCAACTGGCTGACCCGAAAGCCGTGGCTCTTCAGGTAATTGGCCAGCAGCGTGGTGATGTCGACTTCGTCGTCGAGGACGGCTAGATGGGTGGGGGCGGTCACAGTCGAAAAAGCCTCGATGGCCCGCCTGCTTGGCGGCGGTCGAGGGCGAGGTTAGCAGCTTTGCCGCTACGAGCGACAGTGTCCGCGTTCCTGTCTCGCGGCGGCCGTCTCACGACGCCGAGCCGCAGCCAAATCCTCAAGCCTGGTTCCGCGCCACCAGCTTGCGCAAGCCGGCTTCATCCAGCACCCGTATCTCGCGTTGGTGAACTTCAAGAAGTCCGTCGTCGTGGAACTTGGAGAACGTCCGGCTCACTGTTTCGAGCTTCAGCCCGAGGTAGCTGCCGATCTCTTCGCGCGTCATGCGCAAGACCAGCGCCGACGGCGAGAAGCCACGCGCTTGCAACCTGCGCGCGAGGTTCAAGATGAAGGTGGCCAAGCGTTCTTCGGCACGCATGCTGCCAAGCAGCAGCATCACGCCATGGTCGCGCACGATCTCGCGGCTCATGATCTTGTGGAACGAGTGCTGCAGCTCCACGAACTCGCGCGAGAGTTCTTCGAGCTGGCTGTACGGGATCACGCAGACTTGCGAGTCTTCGAGCGCGATGGCGTCGCAGGTGTGGTGGTCGTGGCTGATCGCGTCCAGGCCGAGCAGCTCACCGGCCATCTGGAACCCGGTCACCTGGCTCGCGCCGTCTTCGGTCGCCACACAGGTCTTGAAGAAGCCGGTGCGCACGGCGTAGAGCCCGACGAACGGGTCACCGGCGTGGAACAGCGCGCCGCCACGGCGGATGCGGCGGCGGCTGGCCACCAGCGTGTCCAGGCGTTGCACGTCGCGGCTGTGCAGCCCCAGCGGCAGGCACAGCTCCCGCAGGTTGCAGTTGGAGCAGGCAATCTTCAATTCTTGCAAGCTGACCGGTGCTTCGGGGGGCGCCGAACCGCATTCTGG
>NZ_JBFUGE010000591.1:0-3653 GCF_056403075.1 Ideonella sp. P3_A4
TACTTCTACCGCGCCGACGGCCAGGTCGAGTTCACGCTCGACGCCGAGGGCGGGCTGACCTACAACGAGTATTACGACAACGGCCAGATCAAGCGCAGCACCAGCTATGCCAAGCCGTGGACATCCGCCAGCGCCCCCACGTCCGGCACGCTGGTCACCGACCCTGCTGACCGCTCCACGCGCTACGTCTACGACAAGGACGGCCGACTGGAGTACAAGGTGGCCGCCGACGGCGCCACCACCGTCTACGGCTACGACGGCAACGGCAACGCCACCTCGATCCGCCAGTTGGCCACGCTGTGGACGTCATCGAGCTACCCGACGGACACCACGATCAAGCTGCTGGCCACCGATCTGCTGACCCGCATCGAATACGACGCCTTCAACCGCGAGACCTACCGCGCCGACCCGACCAACGCCGTCACCCGACGGGTCTACGACGCCAACGGCAACATCGTCGAGACAAAGGCCTACTACAACACGGTCTCCGAAAGCGAGAGCCCCAGCGCCGCCGAGGGCAAGGCCAGCGTCAACGACCGCATCGAGCGTTTCGTCTACGACCGCGCCAATCGCCTAACCTACTCGTCCGATGCGACCGGTGCCGTCACGGGCCGGGTGTACGACAAGAGCGGCAACGTCACGCAGGTGACCCGCTTCTTCAACAAGGTGACGAGTGGCAGCCCAGACACGGTGACTGCCAACGCACAGGACCGTTCGATCCTGAACACCTACGACAACGCCAATCGGTTGATCTTCACGGTCGACGCGATGAGCTACGTCGTCAAGTACGGCTACGACAACAACCGCAACCTCACGTACGTCGGCCGGCTGGTGGACCAGGCCACCGATCGCAGCAATCCGCAGGGTGTGCCGCTGGCCAACGCACGGGTCGAGAAATACGAGTACGACAAGGCCAACCGCCTCTACCGCACCAGCAACAGCATCGACGACTTCGCCGCCTACGAGGAGTACGGCTACGACGGCGCGAGCAACCGCACCACCTTCCGCAACCGCCTGGGCGCGGTCTGGACCTACGAGTACGACAACGTGGGCCGGCTGACGAAAGAGACCAGCCCTGTCGTCCCGCTGTACACGGTCACACAGTCCAACGGCGCGCTGACGCTGGGCACGATCGTCAATGCGTCGGTCATCACCACGATGGCCTACAACGCCTTCGGCCAGCTCAAGACCCGCACCGAGGCCACCGGCCGCACCGGCGAAGAGCGCACCACCACCTACGACTACGACAAGATGGGTCGCCAGGTGAAGGTGACCTATCCCAGCTTGATGGTGCACAGCGAGACCACCGCCGAGCTGGCCGCGAACACCAGGATCGGTGACGCGGTTCGCGACGAAACCTCCAAGACACCRACGACGCAGACCTGGTACGACGTCTTCGGCAACGCCGTGTCCAGCATCGACCGCGTCGGTGCCGAGAGCTTCAAGTCCTACGACAAGGCCGGTCGCGTCGCCTACGAGGTCGATGCGCTGGGCTACGTCACCCAGTACGACCGCAACGTCTTCGGCGAGGCCACCAGCCAGACCCGCTACTTCAACGCCAGCGCCGACCTGGCTGCGATGACACCGAGCGCGACCGACCAGCGCGCCAAGATCGAACTGGCGATCGGCGCCACCGGGTTCCCGACTTCGTCCGACCGCGTGCTGACCATGCTCTACGACAAGGCCGGTCGCGTGATCGAGCTGCGCGAGCCGGCGGCGTTCAACTTCAACAGCACCAGCGGCCTCACCTCGACCTTCGGCAAGCGCACCACCACCGACTACAACGCCTTCGGCGAAACCGTGAAGGTCGGCGAGCTCACCGATGCGCAGACGGTCAACGGGGCCACTGTACTGACCTATCAGTACAGCTACAGCTACTACGACAAGAACGGCCGCAAGGCGGCGACCGTCGATGCGCTGGGCTATCTCACCAAGTTCGAGTACGACAGCGTCGGCAACCAGACCAAGCGCACCGAGTACTACGACCCGGCGACGGCGTGGAACGACACCACCTACACCGCGCCCATCACCAACGCCACACGCAACCGCGTCGTCTCGTGGACCTGGGATGCGATGAACCGCAAGTCCACCGAAACGCGCGAGGCCGTCACCTACTACGCCAGCTCGACCCTCACCACGGTCACGACCGAAACGGGCAACCTGACCACCTCCTACGGCTACGACGCCGTGGGCAACCTGGTCAAGACCACTGACGCCGCCGGCGGCATCACCTACACCTACTACGACGCGCTCGGCCGCATCCGCGCCGTCGCGGCGCCCCGTCGCGCTACCTACAACAGTGTCAACGACAGCATCCCGGTCGTGGAATACCGGCGTGACGCCAACGGCAACGTGGTGGCCCAGATCGAGCGGGCCAATTCGGCCGCGCTGACCATCAACGAGAACACCTACCCCACGGTGACGGGCGACAGCGCGGCAGACCGCGTCACCAAGACGCTGTACGACGCCTCGGGCAATGCCCGCCAGGTGCAGACCGTGGCCGACATCTCGAAAACGGCCTACATCCAGCGCTACAACAGCTACACCGCCGACGGCAAGCTCGCCAAGACCTGGCAGACCGTCACCAATGACAACAACAACGGCAACATCACCGAGACCCTCTACTCCTCGTACTACTTCGACAAGCTCGGCCGGATGACGCAGAGCTGGTCGGCCGGTCCCAGCGGCACGGCAGTGTCGACCGATTACCACTACAACGCCTTCGGCGAAGTCGATTCGAAGGGGGTCAACGTTGGCTGGCACAAGGTCTTCGACCCAGAAACCGGCCAGACCATCGACATCTACACCGACTACCAGGAGTACTTCGCCTACGACAACGCCGGCCGGATGTGGAAAACCAACTCCGGCGACGGCTACGGCACCGTCTATCTGTACGACCTGCTGGGCCGCCAGACCGCCGAGATCAACAGCGCCGGCCTCGGCGGGCGCGACGGCGCCTTCAACGTCGACAACGCCACCAGCGCTGCGCAGGTCGCCGGGCGCACCGACACCCGCCGCGTCAACATCAAGTACAACGCGCTCGGCGCGGTCGTCGAACGTCAGGAGGCCGAGCGGCAGTACATCGACGGTGGCGTCGATGTGCGGATCGCGAAAGAGACGTCGACCATCGGAAGCAAGGGCAGCTTCAGCTGGGTCTCTGGTGGTCCGAACTACCCTCCGCACATCAATTGGAGCGATGAAAAAAGCTCCGTTTCCTTCACCTGGGCCACGCTCGAGACCCTAGGCGCGGGCGACATCAAGGTCGACCTGACCTACAAGACACTCGACACCCGCAGCGACCTGTTCCCAGGCTCCGGCACTGAGCCGCAGACCCGGACCCGAACCGGCATCTACCTCGCCAGCGCCGCCAAGACAGGCGCCACCATGACATGGGAGAACGGATACTCCTCGGATGGGATGGGCATCAGCGCAGTCAGCCGCGTAGTGGTTTCCAAGAGGGACTACAAGGGCGAATGGGTCATCGTCAATGACAGTGATGCCCGCGCGCTGGGCACGCTGGGCACGCAGATCGAGATCGGCGCGCCGATGGCTCCCGACACTGTGCTCGAATTCAAACTGCGCAAGGTCCCCAACACGACCTGGGACGACGCGACACCGAATCTGAAAGAGTTCGGTGACTCGTTCTGGTACAC
>NZ_JBFUGE010000592.1:0-3653 GCF_056403075.1 Ideonella sp. P3_A4
TCCTGGACCAAAGCCACCGGGCCCGCCTCGCCCGAGCTGAACGCATCCAGCGCGAACGGCAAGGCCTTGCGCACATCCACCGGCCCGTGCACGCGGCCATGCAGCACCGCCAGAACGCCGCTTGCGCCCGGGTGGGCTGCGAGCGTCGCCGCGTCCAGCAGGTTCTGCGGGCCGTCGGATTGCAGTGAGGTCACCGGCCGCATCGCCGCGGTGAACACCACCGGCTTGGCCGGCGACAGCACGCGGTGCAGGAAGTACGCGGTCTCCTCCAGCGTGTCGGTGCCGTGGGTGATCACGATGCCAGCCACCTCCGGCCGCGCCAGGTGGTGCGACACCCGCATCGCCAGCGTCTGCCAGATCTCGTGGCTCATGTCCTTGCTGTCGACCTGGGCCACCTGCTCGGACTCGAGTGCGCGCTCACCCAGTGCCGGCACCGCCGCCACCAGCTCTTTCACCCCGACCTGGCCCGCCACGTAGCCGACGTCGTCGCCCGAGCCGGCAATCGTTCCTCCTGTGGCCAGGATGACGATCAAGGGTGCTTGTCCCGATTTGTTTTGCATTTCTTGCATGTCTGGATAAAAATACAGATACTGGATGCAACCTCAGCCGTACCGTTCTCGCGCTAGTTCTCACTGGCGAGGGCGGTTCGGCACCAAGCCGCCATGATCGAAAGCCCCAAGCTCACCGCCCGCCAGCAGCAGATTCTCGACCTGGTGCAAACCACGATCGAGCGCACTGGCGCCCCACCCACCCGCGCCGAGATCGCCGCCGAGCTGGGCTTTCGCTCACCCAACGCGGCCGAAGAGCACTTGCAGGCGCTGGCGCGCAAGGGCGTGATCGAGCTGGTGGGGGGCACCTCGCGCGGCATTCGCTTGCAGTCCGGCACGCTGCGGGCCCTGAACGAGGCCCGCGGCAAGCAATTCTCGCTGCCCTTGCCGAGCCTGGCCCAACTGACGTTGCCGCTGGTCGGCCGGGTGGCCGCCGGCAACCCGATCCTCGCGCAAGAAAACATCGACCAGACCTACGTGCTCGAAGCCAGCCTGTTCCCGCGCCGGCCCGATTACCTGCTGAAGGTCAAGGGCATGAGCATGCGCGACGCCGGCATCATGGACGGCGACCTGCTGGCGGTGCAGAAGACCGCCGAAGCCCGCAACGGCCAGATCGTCGTCGCCCGGCTGGACGACGAAGTCACCGTCAAGCGCCTGCACCGCACCAAACAGACGATCGAGCTGCTGCCCGAGAACCCCGACTTCGAACCGATCATCATCGCCCCGGGCGGCGTCGAGTTCGCGATCGAGGGCATCGCCGTCGGCCTGGTGCGTCAGCACATGCTGTTCTGAACTGGGGACATCACTGTGAGCCGCACGTTGTCACCGGTCCGCCAGATCAAGGCGCCCAAGGCCGCGTCGGCCGACGAATGCCAGACGCTGGAACAGTTGCCTAATGTCGGCCCTGCGATGGCCGGTGACCTGCGGCTGCTGGGCCTGCATCACCCCACCGATCTGCGTGGCCGAGACGCCTTCGCGCTCTACCGCGACCTGGAGCGCGCCACCGGCCACCGGCAAGACCCGTGCGTGCTCGACACCTTCATGGCGATCGTCGACTTCATGAACGGCGCCGCCCCCAAGCCCTGGTGGGCCTATACCGCCGAGCGCAAGCAACTGCACGGGCAGGTGCACGGCTGAAGGCCGCGGGCCGCGCGCACGGGGTCATCTTGTAGATCCTCGGCCAGCCGAAGCCGCCATGCCGCGGTGCGCCGCGCGCCTGCCGTTGTCTTGCGCCGCGCCCAGCGACCGTATCGACCCCAGCCATGCACACCCAACTCGACCTTCCGGGCTTCGGGAAGAGCGCAGACATTTTTGTTCCCGACGCAATCGACGCCGGCGACCAGCGCTTGTCCGACTACCTGCTGTTCCTCGCCATCTTTCCCAAGCCCGACGACGCTGAGCGGCTGGCCAGCGCTGCGGTGGACATCTGCCGTGCGCACGCCTTGCCCGGCACACCGACGCAAGCCGATCGGCTGCATGTCACCTTGCGCATCCTCGGCCGATACGAGGACGGCGCCATTCCGCAAATCGATATCGACAGGGCGGTGGCCGCAGCCGCTGGCGTGGTCTGCCCAGAACTGCCGATCGTCTTCGACAGGGTCGGGAGCCTTGAGCGCGGCGGCAATGCCTTCGTATGGCATTGCGACGCCGCCAGCCGCGCTGCGTTCGCRCGGCTTGAACAAGCGCTGCTCGTTCGACTGGGAAAGCGCCCTTCGAACAGAGAGCCGCACATGACGCTGCTGTACAGCCCACCGCGCGCCGTCGCCCCGCTGCCGATCGAGCCGCTGCGATGGACCGCCACCCGCTTCGCGCTGATCCTCAGCCACCGCGGGCTTCATCACCATCAGTGGATCGGCGAATGGGCGCTGGAGCGGTGTGACGTTGGCGGGCCTGGTCAGCCGCGTGCTGGCTGACCCGCGTTTCCACGCCCCTAGGAAGAAAGCCGGCCCCGCTTGATGCAATGACTGTATATAAATACAGTTACCACACATCAGCCCACCTGCCGGGGAAGACGGCTCACTGGCAGGTCTTGCGGTCTATTGCCGTCGTCGTGCTGGAGGAGGAACCATGTCACCAATCGAAGCCCAAACCATCATTGACGCGCTGGCCAACGGCGTCGACCCGGCAACGGGCGAGGTGCTGCCGAGCGACGGACCGTTGGGCCACGCCCCGGTCGTCCGCGCGCTGTTCGTGGCGTCCAAGGCGCTGAGCCAATCGGCCCACCGGGCGCAGCTCGAAGCCACCCGGCCCGGCAAGGCAGGCAAACCGTGGTCGCAAGACGAGGACGCACAACTCCTGCAGGCGTTCGATGGCGGTACGGAGCTGCATGACCTCGCGGGCCGCCACGAGCGGTCGGCAGGCGGCATCCGCTCGCGCCTGGTTCATTTGGGTCGCCTGCAGGAGTCTGCTGGCGCTCGTTGACCGATCGCATCGCCGGCTGCGGGCGCGGTCGGTTGCGTCGGATCGATCGCCCGTCGAAGCAGCGAGGGGCGGCACACATGTTGCCCCAGTCAAGGCATGCGCGGCTATTCGGGCGGGGTCGTCTTGCGCCAAGGCGCGATTCGACCCCCGACGTCTGGTGTTAGGCAATGCAGGACGTACTATGGCCTTCGCACTTCCACACTGGACACCCAAAAGGTTTGCCCAACATGACCGCATTTGCAGTGAAACACATCGTCGGCGACCTAGGACCTCTTTCGAAGATGATGAAGCAGGTGAGGAAGGCACCCTACTCCTACACCTCCAACGAGCCCGAAGCCACGAACRCCGCCCTCGGGAACTACATCTATGTCATCGAGGTTCGAGCCGAACCCAAAGGCCTGCGCTCGTACTGGCTGGGCTACAAGTTCAGGGCCTTCGAAAAGTACCCTCCCGCAGGCGGCGGCAAGTGGCTCGAACAGTTCAAGTTCAAGAACGCTGCCAGGGCCTGCGAACAGGCCGAAGGCAGCTATGTCGACGCGCCGATCGAAATCGTCGAGTCGCGCCTCACGGCCTGGCTGGGCGAAAAGCGGCCGGGCATGACGGAGATCCCGRCCGAGTTGGTGCCGGAGTTGGACAGCCTCCTGGGCGACCCGGCCAACAACGCCAAGGCGTTTGCCTGAATCC
>NZ_JBFUGE010000593.1:0-3652 GCF_056403075.1 Ideonella sp. P3_A4
GTCAGGTGAAGTTCGGTCAGTCGGTCGTTCAGCAGCGCACGCCGCGGCGCGTCGTCCAGCCAGGCCAGGGCTTCGCCAGCCAGCGCTTCGGGCGTGGCCGCATCTTGCATCAACTCGGGCACGATGAACTTGCGGCAGAGGATGTTAGGCAGGCCAAACCAGCGCTGGTAGGCGCGCCGCTTCATGTACTGCCAGTTCAGCCAGTGCATGCGGTAGGTGATGACCATCGGCCGCTTGAACAGCGCTGCTTCCAGCGTGGCCGTGCCGCTGGCAATCAGCGTCACGTCGCAGGCGGCCAGCGCTTCGTGCGAGCGGCCTTCCAGCAATTCGACCTCGGCGCCACCGGCCAGCTCGTTGACCAGCGGCCAGACCAGGTCTTGCAGGCCCGGCGCCACTGGCAGCACGAAGCGCAGGCCGGGCCGCTGGCGGGCCAGCAGCGCAGCGGCCTGCAGCAACACCGGCGCGATGTAGCGGATCTCGCTGCGCCGGCTGCCGGGCAGCAGCGCCACCACCGTGTCGTCATGGGCAAGTTTCAGCGCATTGCGCGCCGCTTCGCGCGGCGGCTCCAGCGGGATCGTGTCGGCCAGCGGGTGGCCGACGAAACTGGCTTTGACGCCATGCTGCTCGAGCAAAGCGGGCTCGAACGGAAAAAGGCACAGCACGTGATCGGCCGCGGCGGCGAGCTTCTTGACCCGATCACCACGCCAGGCCCAGATCGACGGGCAGACGAAATGCACGGTGCGGATGCCGGCTTCGCGCAGCGGCGTTTCGAGGCCGAAGTTGAAATCCGGCGCATCGACGCCGATAAAAAGGTTCGGCCGCTCAGCGATCAGCCGCTTGCGCAGCGCAGTGCGGATGCCGACGAGTTCGCGGTAGTTGCGCAGCGCGTCGACATAGCCGAAGACCGACAGTTTGCTGCTCGGCCACCAGGCATCGAAGCCCTGGGCCAGCATCTTGGGGCCGCCAATGCCCGCGGCCTGCGCACCGGGCCAGCGCTCGCGCAGCCCCTGCAGCAGCAGGCCGGCCAGCAAATCGCCGGAGGCCTCGCCGGCCACCATGCCCAGGCGGGGATTCGTAACGCTCACACCGGCCCTTCAGCGAACGATGCCGCGCTTGGCGCTGGCCAGGAAAGCGAGCATCGCTTCCACGTCAGTGTCGGCATCGGGCTGACTGCCCTTCAGTGCACCGATCGCGGCGATGGCTTGTTCCAGCGTCAACGAGTCGCGGTAAATCAGCTTGTGCATCTGGCGGACCACGCCCATACGCTCGTTGCTGAAACCGCGGCGCTTCAGGCCGGTCAGGTTCACCGCACGAACGGCCAGCGGGTTGCCGTCGACCGTCATGTAGGGCGGCACGTCCTGCGCCACATGAGCCTGGAAGCCGATCATCGCGTGAGCGCCGATGTGCACGAACTGGTGCACGCCGGTCAAGCCACCGATCACCGCCCAGTCACCCACATGCACGTGGCCGGCCAGCGTGGCGTTGTTGGCCATCACGATGTGGTTGCCGACGCGGCAGTCGTGCGCGACATGCACGTAGGCCATGATCCAGTTGTCCGAGCCGATGCGGGTAACGCCCTCTTCCTTCATCGTGCCCAGGTTGAGGGTGCAGAACTCGCGGATCGTGTTGCGGTCGCCGATCACCAGCTGCGTCGGCTCACCGCCGTAGCTCATGTCCTGCGAGATCGCGCCGATCGAGGCGAACTGGAAGATGCGGTTGTCGCAGCCGATCGTCGTGCGGCCTTCGATCACCGTGTGCGGCCCCACGCTGGTGCCGGCGCTGATGCGCACGTCCGGGCCGATGACGGCGTAGGGGCCGACGGTGACCGACGCGTCCAGCTCGGCCGCAGGGTCAATGATGGCAGTGGCGTGGATCTTGGCCATGTCCTGCGTCAGGACACCTTGCGCATCGTGCACATCAGCTCGGCTTCGGCGGCCATTTCGCCGTTCACCGTGGCCTTGGCCTTGTACTTGTAGATGCCGCCGCGCACGCGGTCGATCAGCGCTTCGAGCATCAGCTGGTCGCCTGGCTCGACCGGGCGCTTGAAGCGCGCCGCGTCGATGCCTGCAAAGTAGACCACCATGTCGTCGCCCGGGTCCACGTCCATCGACGCGAACGACAGCAGCGCGGCCGACTGGGCCATCGCCTCGAGGATCAATACGCCTGGCATCACCGGGCGGTGCGGGAAGTGGCCGGTGAAAAACGGCTCGTTGATCGTGACGTTCTTCAGCGCCAGGATGCGGACGTTCTTGTCCAACTCGACCACCCGGTCCACCAGCAGCAGCGGGTAGCGGTGGGGCAGGCGTTTGAGGATCTGGTGGATGTCCATCACGGTGTTCATGGTGAGCTCTTCTTCTCAAGCGCGCGCAACCGCGTGCGCAAGGTGTGCAACTGGCGCAGTGTCGCTGCGTTCTTCTCCCAGTTGCCATTTTCATCGATTGGAAACACGCCGCTGTACTGCCCCGGCTTCAGGATGGAGCTCATCACCACGCTGGCGGCTGAAATGTGCACGTGGTCGGCGATCTGCAAATGCCCAAGAATCATCGCCGCGCCGCCGAAGGTGCAGTGCTTGCCGATGCGCGCACTGCCCGCGACGCCGACGCAACCGGCCATCGCGGTGTGCGCACCAATGTGCACGTTGTGCGCGATCTGGATCAGGTTGTCCAGCTTCACGCCGTCTTCGATCACGGTGTCGTCCAGCGCACCACGGTCGACACAGGTGTTGGCGCCGATCTCGACGTCGTCTCCGAGGCAGACGGCGCCCAGCTGCTCGATCTTTTCCCAGCGGCCTTCATTCGGAGCGAAGCCGAACCCGTCGGCACCGATCACCGCGCCGCTGTGCACGATGCCCCGCGCGCCGATGCGGCAGGCGTAGCCAAAGGTCGAGCGCGCCCGCAATTGCGTACCCGCACCCACCTCGGCGCCCTCGCCCACCACCGCATGCGCACCGATTACCACGTGCTCGGCCAGCACCGCGTGCGCCTCGATCACGGCAAACGGCCCAACGCTGGCTGAGGCGTGCACCTGCGCACCGGGCGCCACATAAGCGCTCGGGTGGACACCGAGCTCGGGCAGCGGCCGCGTGCGAGCGGCCCACCAACGTGTCAGGCGGGCAAATGCGAGATAAGGGTCTGCCACCACGATGGCCGACGCACCGCGGGCCAGCACGACCGGCGCGACATCGTCACGCACGATCACCGCGCCGGCGGCTGTGGTGTCCAGCAGCGGCTTCAGACGCGCCTGCGCCAGAAAACTGATGGTGGTGGGGGTGGCGGCCTCCAACGGGCCGATGCGTTCGACGAGGCGCTCGCCGTCGCCACGCAACTCGCCGCCTAGCGCGGCGGCGATATCGGCCAGGCGGACAGCAAGGGTCTCGCCCGGCCGCGAAGGCATGGTCAGTCCGCCATTCACTTGCCGGCGTTCAGCGCGTCCACCACCTTCTTGGTGATGTCGATGCGCGGGCCGGCGAAGATGACTTCCTGCAGGATCAGGTCGTACTTTTCCTGCTCGAAGATCTGCTTGATGACCTTGTTGGCGCGTTCGACGACGGCCGACAGTTCTTCGTTCTTGCGCTGGTTCAGGTCTTCCAGCAACTCGCGGCGCTTGCGTTGGAAGTCGCGGTCCTGGTCGGCCAGGTCACGCTGGCGACGGG
>NZ_JBFUGE010000594.1:0-3640 GCF_056403075.1 Ideonella sp. P3_A4
CCCGTCTTGGGGTCGAACGCCGCGTGCGACTCGAATTTCTCGCTGGCGATGCGCTCGGGTGCCCAGCGCGCCACTGCGCTGGTGAGCGGCGCGCTGGCGCAGCCGGCGAGGGCCGCGGCGATGGCGAGCAGGGCGGCAGCGACCTGCAGCCGTTGCAGGCCGCCACCGATCACCGGCCGGCGATGGTGGGCGGCCCTCTCCGTACTGCGTCCGCAGTTACTCAAGCTTCCAGACGTAGTCGACTTCGAACGTTCCACCCATCGCGCGGCCGTTCTCGTCGATACCGGCGGTGAAGTAGCAGCTCGCCAGCTTGCTTTCGGCGACCTTGTCGAGCAGCCGGTGTTCGCGCGTCAGCCCTGCCGATTTGACGACCTCGGACCGCACCAATGCACCCGCCGCATCGATGGTGAAGCGCAGCCGGGTCAGGCCGGTCGCTTCGGCGCGGCGCGCGGCGGCGGGGTAATCCTCGCTACGTGGCGCACAAGCTTGCACGTTGGCGATCGCGGGTTTGGCCACGGCGCGCGGTGTCGTCGGGCCCGGCGGCAGCGTCGTGGTCGAGGTGCTGTCCGTCCAAGGCCGATCGCTCGGGGTGGCATCTGGGTTGGTGCTGATCGTCGGTTCCTGCGTCGTCGGCACGCGGATGTCATCCGGTACGGGCGCCACGTAGAGCGGCAGCACGGCGCTCTTGGGTTGCGGCAGAGTGGGTACCGGCGGGGGCGGTGGCGTYTGCACGTCCTTGACGACCGCGATGTCGACCGGTGGCTTGGGGATATCGATGGTCCGCGTGGTCAAGGCGTGGAGCAAGGCCCACCCCAACAAGACGTGGAGCCCCGCGACAACGGCGAGACCGGTCTTTTGCCCACTGGCCGGGGCGCGAAGCTGTTCAGCGTAGTTCAATGGTTTGACCCTCCAACCCGGGCCAAGTTACACCGTTCCAACCGTATCCGTCTGCCCGGTCATTTCATCGTAACCGCGCCTTTTCGACTTGCCAATGGGCCGGGCTGAGGTGTTGTGGCACGGCGTCTCGGGGCCGCTGGCTGACGATCGGCCGCGGGCTGCGGCGCGACCTGCTCATGGCTTGGTCGCCGGGTCCCAGTGCTCGGTGATCTGGCCGTTCTCGACGCGGAACATGTCGAACCAGGTGGTGGTGTACTTCTTCGACGCGTCTTTCGGGTCAGCCACTTCACGCACGAAGCTCAGCACGACGAGGGGGCCTTCAGCGGTGATCGACACCAAGGGGGCGGTGACCTTGGCTTCGATGGCCTTTGGCTTCTTGAACCGGCCGAAGAATTCGACGAAGGCCGCACGGCCAGTGGGCACGCTCGGGTTGTGCTGGATGTAGCCCTCGGCCATGTACTTCTCGGCGAGTTCGAGATGGCCTGCTTCGAACACCTCACGCCAGAAGTCGTAGACGAGCCGCTTGTTCCTGGCGAGTTGCGGGTCGCCGCTGGCCAGCAGCGCGGCATGGTCCGGCGCCGCGGCGACGGGAACCTGGGCCTGAGCGGACACGGTGGCGGCCAGGCAGGCCGCAATGAGAATCGGACGAACAAGCATGGGCGATCGATCGGGTTGACGGTGGCCCAGTGTCGCCTCGCCCGTCCTGGCTGCCAATGACCGATGCGACGAAGCAGGCACGGGCAACGCCGAAATGGCCGGTTGGCGTGGTGGTTGGCCGTTGGCACGCAAGGACGCCCGTGCGTAACGCTACGCAAGTCAAGTTTTGGTGGCGGCGCGGGACTGATACGCTTCGAGCGACTTTGATGCTTTGGCCTGCTCAAGGCTTCGAAAGGCGCGCAAGGGCGACCCGCCGGCGCCGATTAAGCGCCATCACAACCGAGGCGGTGTTCAACCCCGAACACCGAGGAGCAGCATCATGAAGATTTTCGAAACCAGCGTCGTGCAGCGAATTCGTCGCCAGTGGCAAGCCAGGCCCGCCGTTGCGCTGCGCGCATGTGCCCTGGTGGCTCTGGCCACCTGCGCCGCCGATCTCAGGGCCGCCGCGATCACCGTCCAGGCCGAAGGCTATGCCTACATGAACGGCATCGTGGTTGAGCCCACGCAGGACACGGGCGGCGGCAAGGACGTGACGGGCACCGACGCCGGCGACTGGCTGAGTTATGCGGCCGTCAATCTGCCATGCGCCGGAACGTATTCGTTCAAGGCACGCGTCGCCAGCAAGAACGGCGGCGGCACCTTCAACTTCGAAAAGGCGGGCGGCGGCGCCACCTATGCCCAGGTGAAGGTTCCGCGCACCGGCGGCAAGCAGACTTGGAAGACCATCGCGCAGGATGTGACGCTGGGCGCGGGCGACCAGGCCTTCGGCATTGCGGTGACGCAGGGCGGGTGGAGCCTGAACTGGTTCCGGCTCGTCCCCAAGTGCAGCGGCGGTGGAGAAACGGCCCAGATAGCCGCCAAGAACATGCACCAGGGCTTCAACCTGGGCAACATGTTCGATGTGACCCAGAATCCGCCGACCCTCCAGGCGGCGAAGGCCAAGATCGATGCCTACTACGCGCAGGGCTTCCGCAACGTTCGCATCCCGATCACCTGGACCGAAGTCACCAACGGTTCGATGCTGGTCAACAACGCCCTGGTTGGCGATGTGAATCGCACCCACCCCCGCCTGGGCGAAATCAAACAGACAGTCGACTATGCGCTGTCGCTGCCGGGCATGTATGTCGTCATCAACGCCCACCACGAATCGGCACTGAAGGACAACAACCGCTCAGCGGTGCTGGAGCGGCTTTGGGCCGACATTGCCGACATCTTCAAGGACAGGGGCCAACACCTGATCTTCGAGATCCTGAACGAACCGCACCTGAGCGACGGCAGCGCGATGCCGCCCGCCAACCTGCGCAACATGACTTCGTTGGCCTACAACAAGATCCGCGCGGTCGCCCCGCAACGCATCGTCGTGATCGGCGGCAACCAGTGGTTCGGTGCCGGCGAAATGGCGCAGACCTGGCCCGACCTGAACGGCGTCGGCAATGGCAACGACGCCTATCTGATGGCCGAGTTCCACCACTACAACCCGTGGTCGTTCAACGGCGACAACCAGGGTGACTACGCCGACAACTGGACGGAAGCCGACCTGTACAGCCCGATGGACACGATGCTCAGCTGGGCCAATTCAACCGGCCGTGGCATGCCCGTCTACATTGGCGAATGGGGCACGGGTTGGGGCAGCCGATACCAGGTGATGCAGTGCAACAACATCCGGCTGTGGTACCAGAAGCTCGACCACCAATATGCCTCGGCCAAGGGCATGCCGACGGCGGTGTGGGATGACGGCGGTTGGTTCAAGGTCTTCGACCATGGCACCAACAGCTTCGCCAACAACCTTTACCAATGCATTTCGGGCAGTTGCGCCTGGGACGGTGGCGATCGGTTCAACAGCGCCTGCTATTGATCGAAGGCGCGCTTCTCGATGAAGCGACAGGACGCTAACGCTTGTCTTGCAGGCTCTGCAGCTCGGCCAGCGTATTGGCGTTGAAGAACGCGTCGGCGTCTTCGAACAGCACCTCGCTGCAGCGCTGCTGCTTGGCCCAGCGATCGATCTTGCGTTCGCCGGTGGTGGTGGCGCGTACCAGGCTTTCGAGCAGCGTCACGCGCATCAGGCAGRACACCGGCTGCACCTGCA
>NZ_JBFUGE010000595.1:0-3637 GCF_056403075.1 Ideonella sp. P3_A4
GACCAGCACCGCCGTCTGCGAATAGCGAACGCGGAAGTTGCCGACAACCTGGCCGTGGTTGTTGATCGCCGACGGCGTGAGGGTGTTGCCGGCGCAAGTGGGCATCGCCTTCATCGTGCCATCCTTGTAGACGAAGGCCTGCGAGCCGGTGGCGCCGTACGAGCGGCCGACGACATAGCCGGCTTCGTYGATCGCCGTGGCGACGCTGTTGTCTTCGCCCAGCGTGCCGAGATCTTGTATCGCACCGTCTTGCCACAGGTAGGCATGGGTGACGGCATTGCCATTGACGAGGGCGCCGGCGCCGCCCACCACCTGACCGCTGTTGTTGATGCCGTGCACCTCGTTGCCGGCGGCACCCAGCGTGCCGAGGTCGGTCATCAGGCCGTCGCGGTAGATCCACGCGCCGTATTTCGTCTTCCGGTTGACCGTGCAGGTGTAGTTGCCCACCGCGGCGCCGGTGTCGTTGATGCCTGCGCTGTTGCTGGATTTGTTCCCCGCGCAGGGCAGCAGCGGGCTCAGGTTCAGCGGCGTGCCGGCGCTGTCCCACAGGTAGGCATTGGGGTAGATCGAGCCGGCCACTTCGCGCCGGATGTTGATGGTCGGGCCGTTGTACATCGCCGGAGCCGCCGGCCCCTGCATCTGCTGCGGCCGGCGACCGTCCAGCAGGTAGGGGATGTAGCCGAAGTTGTCGACGCGCGACCAGCCGACGACGACGCCGTCGTTGTTGATCGATTGCGCGGAGTGGGCCTTCAGGGCACCGGTCTCGTCGCGCTTGACCTTTTCGATGCGGTACATCGGCGGCGTGCCGGCGATCGCGGCAGAAGCGGCGAGGGTGATCAGGGCCAGCGCAACGCGCGGCAGGGCTTGGTGAAGCAAGTGAGTCATGTTCGACCTTTAGGGTGGGGCGGGCCGGTCAGCGCTTGACCGACTTCAGCGGCGTCGCGATGAACCTGCCCTTGTTGCCCTCGCCGACGATCACCCCATCGTCGTTGATGTCTTCGAGGATCAGATCGTGCCAACCTTCGCCGCTCTCATCGAGCAGCGCCGACAGGAAGTAGCACTGGCCTTCCTGCACCAGCACGCCGGTGGCCGTGCGGCGCACGCTGAACAGGCCGACGACCTGGCCGTGGTTGTTGATCGCCTTGGGTGTGACGACGTTGCCGGCGCAGGTGGTCATCTCCTGCATGTGCCCATTGCGATACGAGAAGGCCTTGCGCTGGTCCACGCCGTCGGAGTAAGCGACACCGACGACGTGGCCGGCGTCGTTGACCGCAACGGCGTCGCTGTGGTCTTCGCCGAGCGTGCCGAGGTCCTTGATCACGCCGTCCTGCCAGAGGTAGGCGTGCGACACCTTCTTGCCATGGAGCATCAGGCTGGCGCTGCCGACCACCTGGCCGACGTTGTTGATCGCGTTGGCGACGTTGCCCTTCGCGCCGAGGTTGCCCAGGTCGGTCATCGTGCCGTTGCGGTACAGCCACGAACCCTGCGTCTTGTCGTGGCCCACATAGCAGGTGTAGTAGCCGACGATCTCGTCCCGGTCGTTGATGTCGGTGGCGGCGCTCACACGATTGCCATCACACGGGATCAACGGTGCCAGATTGGTGGCTTGGCCGTTGCTGTCCCACATGTAGGCTTCGGGATAGACGTCGCCGACGACCACGCGGTGGATGTTGATGTGCGGGTCTCCGCCGGCCATGTCGACCGGTGCCGTCAGCGCCCGTGGACGGCGGCCGTCCAGCACGTAGTAGACGTAGCCGACATTCCAGATGCCGGCGTCGCCGACGACGATGCCGTCGTTGTTGATCGATGTGGCCGAACGTGTCTCCATCTCGCCGGTTTCGTCGGGCTTGATCTTCTTGATGTGGTACATCGGCGGCCCGGCGAACGCGGCGGCGGTGCAGGCGGCGAGAAGGGCCGCGGCACAGCGCGGCAGCTTGTTTCGGAGCTGTTGAATCATGAGGGTTCTTTCGGAATGGCAGCGCATCAGCGCTTGACCGGCGTGGCGATGAAGCCGCGCCATTTGTTGTCGAAGTTTCCGGTGCCGACGATCACGCCGTCGTCGTTGATGTCGTAGGCGCGCAGTTCCCACCAGTCCTTGCCGCTGTCGTCGAGCAGCGCGTTCAGCGGGTAGCAGCGGCCGTCCTGGATCAAGGCGGCCTCATAGCGCTTGAGCAGGTAGCTGCCGACGATCTGGCCCTTGTTGTTGATCGCTTCGGTGATCACGYGGTTGCCGGCGCAGCGCGGCAGCGGATGCATCGCGCCTTTGGCGTAGACAAAGCTCTCGGCGTTGCCGTCAGGCGCATTCGAGCGGCCGATGATCTGGCCCAGGTCGTTGACGGCCGTGGCTTCGCTCTCGACGTCGCCGGGCAGGGTGCCGATGTCGGTCATCACGTCGTTGTGCCACGAGAAGGCGTGCATCTGGCGCTTGCCGTCCTGCGGCGGGTATTCGGACGAGCCGACCACCTGGCCGAACTTGTTGATGCCCGACGCGAACGTGTGCTCGTTGCCGAAGTGGGGCAGCTTGGCGGTTGCGCCGTTGTAGAAGATGAATGCGCCCGACTCGTGGCCGCTGGCGTTGTCGCACTCGAAGATGCCCACCGCGGCACCGGCTTCGTTGATGGCGGTGGCGCGGCTGAGCCGGTGAGTGTCGCAGGCGATCAGCGCGCCCAGGTTGGTCGGCACCCCTTTGCGATCCCAAAGCATGGCGTAGTCGTCGTTGTAGCCGACTGCCACGCCTTCCGAGTTCAAACCATAGGCGCTGCCAAAGCGCGCACCCTGGGGGTCCAGGCGCCTGGTCTTGCCGTCTCTGCGCACAAAGCCGGCCTGGGCACCTTCATCGAAGTTGGCCCCCATGCCAGCGACGATGCCGTTGTTGGTGATGGCGTAGCCGGTCATCGGGCGGATCGCCTTGCCCTTGTCGATGATCTCGATGTGGTACTGCGGCGGCGGCGCGGCCAGCGCCGCAGAGGCAACCAGGGTGGCAATGGCCGCCATGGCGGCCGACGCAAGGGGGCAGGTCCATCGGCGCATGAGTGTCTCCTGACAGATGACGTTATGAGCGCGTCATCGTAGGGCTGCGGGGCGCCGAATGGGTGCTATCCCCCTAACTCGAAAAATCGCTGGTTCGGCAAGGGATTGTGGGACCGACCGACCGCGCCCGACTCATGAGCTGGCTTTTATGGATTCACGGGCTTCGCGATGAACGCTTGCTCCTTCCCGCCACCCAATTGCCCGTAGCCAACGATGACGCCGTCGTCGTTGATGTCCTGGGGATGCAGATTGGTCCAGCCGGTGCCACTGCCGTCCAGGATGGACGACAGCAGGTAGCAGCGGTTCTTCTGTAGTAGGAAGGCCTGGAAGCTCTTGCGTTGCAAGGACATGCCAACGATCTGGCCGCGGTTGTTGATGGCGTTCGGCTGGGGCGAGTTGCTGCTGCCGGGGCAGGCGGGTAGCGCTTGCATCGTGCTGCCGTCGTACCTGTAGCCGATGTTGATATTGGCTGCGTCGCGGGCCGACCCTACGACGTGGCCGGCGTCGTTGATGTCTTCGGCGGTGGACGATCGGCCGCCGAGCGTGCCCAGGTCACGCAGGTGGCCTGCCTCCCAGATGTAGGCATGAACGTAGCTGTGGCCGTCAC